>CAYSXG010000375.1:0-3893 GCA_964434895.1 uncultured Solibacteraceae bacterium
GACCTGGAGCCTGGACCCCCGGGAGCTCCAGACCTTCTTTCAGGCCGAAGGCATCTTCTGGACCTCGGACCGCACCCTCGAACAGTGGCGCCGCCTGCTGGCCTGCTCGCGCCTGCTCACGGCCCGCATCCAGCCGGACGGGGCCCGGGGCAGCCGCCTGGTGGCCACCACCCGGGTCTGGAGCGACCACGCCTACGAGGCCAAGCTCTACGACGTGGTCACGGCCCGGGACATGATGCGCTCGGGCATCGCCTCCGAGCTGGTGAAGTGGGCCCTGCGCCATCCCTGGGTGGGCGACATCCAGCGCTTCGTGCTGGAGACCCGTGACGCGGCGGGCCTCTACCCCCGCTTCGGCTTCACCACCAGCGAGGAACTGAACACGCTCCACATGCGCGTCGGCGCGCAGGAGCTGAGGGCCCGGGGGCTGCGATGAGGAAGCAACGACCCCTCGGGGCCCCCGTCATCCTGGCCTCCGGCTCCCCCCGGCGGCGCCAGTGGATGGAGGCCCTGGCCATCCCCTTCGAGGTGCGCTCCCCGGACGTGGACGAGACCCCCCTGCCAGGGGAGGAGCCCGCGGACCTGGTCCTGCGCCTGGCGCGGCTGAAGGCCCAGACGGTCGCCCGGGCCCACCCGGACCGCTGGGTCGTGGCCGCCGACACCACCGTGGCCGTGGACCACCACACCCTCAACAAGCCCGTGGACGCCGAGGACGCGGTACGCATGCTGCGCCTCATTCAAGGCCGCAACCACGAGGTCCACACGGGGCTCTGCCTGATGCGGGGCCCGGAGAGCCACGCCTTCGTGGACACCGCCGAGGTCTTCCTGAGGCCCGTCAGCGAGGCCCGGGCCCGCTGGTACGTGGCCACGGGGGAACCCATGGACAAGGCCGGGGCCTACGCCGTGCAAGGCCTGGCCGCCCTCTTCATCGAGCGCATCGAGGGCAGCTTCGCCACAGTCATGGGCTTCCCGGTGGAGCGGCTCGGGGGCCTGATGCGGGACCTGGGCCTGCTCGGGGAGTGGCTGGGGATGCCCGACTGAAGGCCGGGCCCAGCCCTTGAATCAGCCCTTGAACTCGGCGCCCTGCTTGGTCTCGCCGGGCTTGTGGTCCTCGAGCATGCGGTACTTGACCCCCTCCACGTCCTTGAACTGGCCCGAGCGGATGGCCCAGATGGCGAACATCACGAAGCCGGTGGCGAAGGCCAGGCCGATGGTGGTGAAGAGGATGATCATCGCCCAGGGGGTGGTGGTGGGAGCCATGGAAGCAACTCCAAAAACGGGTCCGACCCAACCTGGGGCCGGAAAGGGGGCCGCGCAAGCGACCCCCGATGAGGCTCAGGGGTTGGCGACGGTGAAGAGGTCCATCTTCCAGGCCACGAAGAGGGGCACCGCGAGCATGAGGATGAAGAAGATCAGGGAGCGGGCGAGGATCCAGTTCTCCTTGAGGATCTCCCGGACGGTGATGGGGGGCTCCCCCTGCTGGGCGTCGGCGGCGTGATCGGGCGGCAGTGTTTCGGTCATGGATCCCTCCTCAGCTCTCGGCCACTTCGCCGAAGAGCCCCACCAGGTAGAGCACCGCGAAGAAGAAGAGATAGAACACGACGTACCGCAGCATCACCATGTAGCTGCTGATCTTGGGCTCGGCTTTTTTCGCGGGTGCGGCCATGGATCCCTCCTACAGGTTGGCCGTATCGGCCTTGAATTGGGCCAGGGCGTCGAGGAAGAGCTGGCGGTCCTTCATGGTGTAGAAGAACATGCCCACCTTGCGCTTGTCGGTGGTCTTGCGCAGCTTGGGGTTGCGCTCCCCCTGCAGGCGCTCGCGGATCATCAGGTTGCCCGTCCGGAAGTGGCAGTCCCCGATGGCGCAGCCGCACACGAAGGTGGCGTCGGCCCCGTTGGTCAGGGCCAGCTCCATCTGGGTGGGCTTCACCATGCCCGAGCAGGGCAGGATGACGATCTTGGTTTCGGGGTCGTCCGCCAGGGCCCGCTGCTGGTCCACCATCTCGTGGATGGGGATGGACCGCTCGCAGACGAATCCGACGATGACGCGGGGCTTCTTGTCCATGGTCTCGCTCATTTACGCCCCCTGCTTGAGGAGGGCCAGCACGTCGGCCTCGATGGTCTTGGAGTGGGTGTTGGGCAGCTCGATGGCCTGGAAGGGGCAGGCCCCCACGCAGATGCCGCACTCGGAGCAGCGGGCGTCCTGCACCACCGCGATGAGCTTGAACTTGGAGCCCGGCGCCCGCTCCTGCATGGTGATGGCCTCGAAGGGGCAGTCCAGGGAGCAGAAGGTGCAGCCCGTGCACTTGGCTTCCACCACAGAGGCGATGTTGTCGCGGCGGTCCTTGGGGTAGAAGGGGGCCACCATGAGCAGCAGCGTGGCGCCGCCCAGGATGATCCAGGCCCAGTTCACGCCCGCCTTCTCGATGATCCAGTAGGGGAAGAGGTACCAGGCGTCGTAGCGGATGGTCTGGACCAGGTTGCCGATCTGGGCCGGGGCGTCGGACTGGATGTAGTTCTGGTACTGGGAGAGCACCGGGTACTTGGCGATGAGGGCCTCGGTGACGTTCACGGCCGGGAAGGCGCCGGCGGCCACCAGGATGAAGCCGAGGGTCATGAAGTTGGTGGCGCGGGAGGGCGTCACCACCGGGTACTTCAGGCGGATGAAGTGGACCCACACGAGCCAGAAGATGAGGGTCGCCCCGCCGATGTGGAAGAAGAAGAAGCGGGTGAGGGTGTAGTCGGTGATGCCCTGGGGGCCGCCCACCAGGAAGGTGGACATCCAGGGGCCCACGAGGGGAACCGCTTCCAGCCAGCGCTGGGTGGCCACCAGCATGTAGTAGGCCCGGGCGTCCCACACCAGCAAGTAGCCGGTGATGCCCACGAAGAGCACGAAGAGCAGGAGGAAGACGCCGGACACCCAGGGCAGCCAGCGCCAGGAACGGTGGCGGTCCGTAAAGTAGACGCGCAGCATATGCAGCACCGTCGTGATCATCATGGCGGCGGCGCCCCAGCGGTGGATGCCCCGGACGACCGCGCCGTAGGGGATGCCGGTGGCGGGGTTCACAGCGTCCGTCACCCAGTAGCCCCCGGACGGCTTGAGCACCGGCAGGCTGGTGATGTAGTTCACGCTGGACCAGGCCCGCTCCAGGGTGGGGATGTAGTACATCCACAGCATGATCCCGGAGAAGATCAGGAACCAGAAGGTGTAGAGCGGCAGGGCCCCGTGGAAGTACAGGGGGTTGTGCTCCTGGGTGGTGAGGAAGTTCAGCCCCTTTTCGAGGCTGACGGTGAGGCTCTTGGTCAGGCTGAGAAATTTCTTGTACATGGCCTCGTCCTCACTCCTCGACGCGGGTCTTCTGGGTGACCAGGTAGGCGCGGCCGACCTCGGCCAGGGCGCCGATGACGAAGGCCCAGCCGAGCCAGATCACGACGTTGAACTGCTGGAAGGGGTCGTCGTTGGTGCTGACGCCCTTGTTGATGGCGTGGATGTGGGGCAGGTCCGCCACCGTGGGGAAGGCCTTGGTGAGGGTGCCGTCGATGATCTTGTTGACCACCGGCGGGGCCGTCTTCTGGCGCGTGGTGCCGCCCAGCGGGGCCTCGTGGAGCACGTCGTGGAGCTCGGCGCTGATGCTGTTGGCGGCCAGGACGAAGAAGATCGCCAGCCCCGTCGCCAGGAAGATCCACCCGAATACGGATCGCTTGTTGTTCATAAACGTTCCTCGTTCAGTGCTTCAGGAAAAATCGGTCGGACCAGCGCTCGAACCAGGCCATGGGGTGCTTCACGTGGCCCTTGGACTTCTCCTCGGCGTAGACCACGATGGCCAGCCCGGCCAGCAGGGCGATGAAGGTGGTGAGGGCCAGGGTGATGCCCAGGTAGCTGAGGGCCGTGGGGA
>CAYSXG010000376.1:0-3881 GCA_964434895.1 uncultured Solibacteraceae bacterium
CACGGGCTTGGCCGTGGCCTTGAAGGTGTTGCCGGCGCCGTCGTTCTCCTCGAGGTACTCCTTGCCCTTCTCGAAGTCGGGCTTGAAGCCGAAGTCCTTCTGGATCTCCGCCTCGATGCCGGGGATGGCCTCGATGGTGGAGAGTTCGTAAACCGACTGGGCGTTGTCCGTCACCGGGCCGTAGGAGTCCACGGCGATGGTGACGGGGCCCATGCCCAGGAAGCCGAAGGCCACGAGGCCGAAGGCGAAGATGGCCGGGGCGTCCATGATGGTGCCCAGGCCCATGGTGCTGACGTAGTAGGCGCCGCCCATGAGGGCCACGATGCAGAGGCCCATCCAGTAGCCGGAGAAGTAGCCGGAGACCAGGCCGCCGATGATGTTCAGGGAGGCGCCGCCCTCCTTGGCCGCCGTGACGATCTCGCGGACGTGGCCGGAATTGGTGGAGGTGAAGGCTTTCACCAGCTCGGGGATGAGGGCGCCGGCCAGGGTGCCGCAGGTGATGATCGTGGAGAGCTTCCACCACATCGCGGTATCGCCGTTCAGGTTCCCGACGAGCTGGTGGGACAGGGCGTAGGTCATGAGGATGGAGACGACGGACGTGAGCCACACCAGGGTGGTGAGGGGCACCTCGAAGTCGAACTTCGCGGCGTTGCCGTACTTGGCCTTGGCCCACAGGCCGTTGAGACCGTAGGAGAGGCCCGAGGTCACGATCATCCCCACGCGCATGACGAAGATCCAGACCAGCAGCGAGACCTGGATGGCCGGGTCCTTGACCGCGAGGAGGATGAAGGTGATGAGGGCGACGCCGGTGACGCCGTAGGTCTCGAAGCCGTCGGCGGTGGGCCCCACGGAGTCGCCGGCGTTGTCCCCCGTGCAATCCGCGATGACGCCGGGGTTGCGGGCGTCGTCCTCCTTGATCTTGAAGACGATCTTCATGAGGTCGGAGCCGATGTCGGCGATCTTGGTGAAGATGCCCCCGGCGATGCGCAGGGCCGCGGCGCCCAGGGACTCCCCGATGGCGAAGCCGATGAAGCAGGGGCCCGCCGCGTCGCCGGGAATGAAGAGCAGGATGGCCAGCATGAGCATCAGCTCCACCGAGATGAGCAGCATGCCGATGGACATGCCGGCCTTCAGGGGGATGTGCATGGTGGGATAGGGCTTGCCGCCCAGGGAGGCAAAGGCCGTGCGGGAATTGGCGAAGGTGTTGATGCGGATGCCGAACCAGGCCACCGCCACCGACCCCAGGATGCCGACGATCGAGAAGAGCAGCACCACCATGACCTGGGCCCAGCTCATGGGCGTATGGGCCAGGAAGCGGAAGTAGGCCACCATGATCACGGCGATGAAGGACCACAGCACCGCGATGAACTTGATCTGCGTCATCAGGTAGGTCTTGCAGGTCTCGTAGATGAGCTCCGAGATCTCCAACATGGACTTGTGCACGGGGAGGTCGCGGATCTGGGCGTACTGCACCAGGCCGAAGACGATGCCCAGCACGCAGATGACCAGACCGACCATCAGCAGGTTGTGACCCGTCATGCCCATGAAGCTGCCCTGCAGCGCGGGGATTTTCAGCTCCGCCTCGCCGCCCGCGAAGGCCGGAGGCGCCAGCAGAAGGCCGAGAAGCGCCGCCGCCGCGCCCCTGAGGACGCGGTTCGAGGCCGGTGGGTCGAGGAGACGATGCGTCGTCGCCATGGGCTTCCTCCGTATGAAGCTAAACGTTCGCCCAGCATCAATGGAGCCCGGCGGAAACGAGTATTCGGGTTGAGAAAAAGAGGGGATGCATTAAGCTAACAGCGGCGTGCTCCCGAGGGCAAGGCTGCTCCACGTGCCCAGGCCCGCCCGCATGAGCGCGAGATTTCCGCGGGCTCGGGCCCGGAGTGCGCGCGGGCCGCTCCGGCGGGGATTTGTCCTTGGGAATCCGCGAGGCCTCGTGGATACTGACCTTCGGGTCTGTCCACGCGTGATCCAAAGACGTCGCTGGACCTTCATATGGGAGGATAGATGACGAAGGAATTCAGCTTCTTCGCATCCTCGATCGGCAAGAAGATCGTCATGGCCGTCACGGGGATCCTGCTGGTCGGGTTCGTGGTGGGCCACATGGCCGGGAATCTCCAGCTCTACATGCACCCCCACGAGGTCGGGGGGGAGCACCCGCTGGACGCCTACGGCCGCTTCCTCAAGACCGCGCTGCACGGGGGCGGCATCTGGATCGCCCGGGGGGGGCTGCTCCTGGCCGCGATCCTCCACGTCTGGGCGGCCTTGGGCCTCACCCGCATGAACCAGGAGGCGCGCCCGGTGGGCTACCGGGCCGAGCAGCACCAGGCCAGCACCCTGGCCTCGCGCTGGATGCGCATCAGCGGCTTCATCCTGCTGGCCTTCATCGTCTTCCACCTGATGCACTTCACCTTCGGCCGCTTCACGCCCTTCGAGGAGGGCAAGGTCTTCCACAACGTGGTGGAGGCCTTCCGCGTGCCCTGGGTGAGCGGCTTCTACATCCTGGCCATGCTGGCCCTGGGTTCCCACCTCAGCCACGGCATCTGGAGCCTCATGCAGAGCCTGGGCTGGAACCACCCGCGCTACAACGACCTGCGCCTGAAAACCGCCCGGGCCCTCACGGCCGCGGTGGTCCTCGGCAACATCTCCTTCCCGCTCGCCGTCCTCGCCGGCTTCGTCAAGTAACCGCTGGAGCCCGACCATGGAACTCAAGAGCAACATTCCCGCCGGCCCCATCGACAAGAAGTGGTCCCAGCACAAGTTCGACATGAAGCTGGTGAACCCCGCCAACAAGCGCAAGTACAAGGTCATCGTGGTGGGCTCGGGCCTCGCCGGCGGCGCCGCCGCGGCCACCCTGGGCGAGCTGGGCTACAACGTGGACTGCTTTTGCTACCAGGACAGCCCCCGCCGCGCCCACTCCATCGCCGCCCAGGGCGGCATCAACGCCGCCAAGAACTACCGGAACGACGGCGACAGCGTCTTCCGCCTCTTCTACGACACCGTCAAGGGCGGCGACTTCCGGGCGCGGGAGGCCAACGTGCACCGCCTGGCGGAGGTGAGCGTCAACATCATCGACCAGTGCGTGGCCCAGGGCGTGCCCTTCGCCCGGGAATACGGCGGCCTGCTGGACAACCGCTCCTTCGGCGGCGCCCAGGTGAGCCGCACCTTCTACGCCCGCGGCCAGACGGGCCAGCAGCTCCTCCTCGGGGCCTACTCCGCGCTCATGCGCCAGGTCGGGGCGGGCTCGGTCAAGATGTTCCCCCGCCGCGAGCTGCTCGAGCTCGTGGTCGTCGACGGCGCCGCCCGCGGCATCGTCTGCCGGAACCTCGTGACCGGGCAGACCGAGTCCTATTCGGGCGACGCGGTGCTCCTCTGCACCGGCGGCTACGGCAACGTCTTCTACCTCTCGACCAACGCCGCGGCCTCCAACGTCACCGCGACCTGGCGCGCCCACAAGAGGGGCGCCCTCTTCGCCAACCCCTGCTACACGCAGATCCACCCGACCTGCATCCCGGTCTCGGGCGGCCACCAGTCCAAGCTGACGCTCATGTCCGAGAGCCTCCGCAACGACGGCCGCGTCTGGGTCCCCAAGCAGAAAGGCGACAAGCGCGCCCCCCAGGACATCCCCGAGGCCGAGCGGGACTACTATCTCGAGAGGAAGTACCCCTCCTTCGGGAACCTCGTCCCCCGCGACGTGGCGTCCCGCAACGCCAAGCAGGTCATCGACGACGGGCGCGGCGTGGGCTCCACTGGCCTGGCCGTTTACCTGGACTTCGCCGACGCCATCAAGCGCCTGGGCGCCGAGAAGATCAAGGAGAAGTACGGCAACCTCTTCGACATGTACCACCACATCACCGACGAGGACCCGTACAAGGTCCCGATGC
>CAYSXG010000377.1:0-3875 GCA_964434895.1 uncultured Solibacteraceae bacterium
CATCCGGTGCAGAAGGCCTGGATCGCCGAGGACGTGGCCCAGTGCGGCTACTGCCAGCCCGGCCAGATCCTGCAGGCGGTCTCCCTCCTGGCCCAGCACCCCCAGCCCTCGGAGGCCCAGATCGACGCGGCCATGGCGGAGAACGTCTGCCGCTGCGGCACCTACCAGCGCATCCGCTGCGCCATCCACCGCGCCGCCGGCGAGGCCTGTTCGCGGGCGGCCATTCCCTCCTCGCCGGATGTCGGGGTCCTGGCCGCGGATGGGGGCGGCAGGACCTTCGTGATTCCCTCCTCGCCGGGTCCCGACGTCCTTGCCGCGGCGGGGGACGGCAGGACCGTGGTGATTCCCTCCTCGCCGGGGGCCGACGTCGGAGGCTCCACTGGAGCCTCCTTTGTCACCCGGCGGTCGGGAGGTGTGGCATGAGCAGCCGCCGCGACTTCCTGAAGAGGACGGGCTGCCTGGCCCTGGCCTTCAACCTGCCCATGGATCCCTTCGCCCCGGGCGAGCCCAGGGTGGTCAAGGACGCCCAGCCCCCCCTGGAGCCCAGCGCCTTCCTGCGCATCGACGGCGACGGCACCGTCACCGTGTGGGCCAGCCGCAGCGACATGGGCCAGGGCATCCGCACCAGCATGGCCATGGCCGTGGCCGAGGAGCTGGAGGCGGACTGGTCCAAGGTGCGCGTCCAGCAGGCCACCACCCACCCCCGCTTCGGGGACCTGGGCATCACCGGGGGCAGCCAGTCCACCCGCGCCACCTTCAAGCCCTACCGACAGGTGGGGGCCACCGCCCGGGAGATGCTGCTGGAGGCCGCGGCCCGCGCCTGGGGCGTGCCCAAGTCCGAATGCTCGGCCCGCAAAGGCCGCGTCCACCCCGGGCCCACCAAGAAATCCGGGGGCCACGGCGAACTGGTGGCCAAGGCCCGGGAGCCGGAACCCCCCAAGGGCCGCCCCCCGGAAGGCCCCGAGGCCCTCCGCATCCTCGGCACCGAGGTGCGGCGCCTGGACGGGCCGGACATCGTCTCGGGCCGGGCCCAGTTCGGCTCCGACGTGCGGCTGCCGGGCCTCTTGGTGGCCAGCATCGAGCGCTGTCCGGTCTTCGGGGGCAAGCTGGTCTCCTTCGACGACGCCGAGGCCAAGAAGGTGCCCGGGGTCAAGCACGTGGTGGCGGTCTCCAGCGGCGTGGCCGTGGTAGCCACGGACACCTGGGCGGCCTTCCAGGGGCGCGAGGCCCTGAAGGTGGTCTGGGACGAGGGGCCGACGGCTTCCGTCAGCAGCCCCGACATCCGCCACCAATTCGAGACCCGCATGGGGGAGCCCGGCAAGGTGGTGCGCAAGGAGGGGGACGCCTCGGCCCGCCTGGCCAAAGCCGCGCGCAAGGTGGAGGCCACCTACGACGCGCCCTTCCTGGCCCACGCCACGATGGAGCCCATGGTGGCCACCGCGGACGTGAAACCGCACCGCTGCGATATCTACGCCCCCACCCAGGCGGCCAACTGGTCCCTGCCCCTGGTGGAGAAGATCACGGGCCTCAAGGCCGACCAGATCGAGGTGCACATCCAGCTCCTCGGGGGGGGCTTCGGAAGGCGGGCCATGCCGGACTTCCTCATCGACGCCGTGGAGGTCTCCAAGGCCGTGGGGGCCCCGGTGAAGGTGCAGTGGAGCCGCCCGGACGACATGAGGCACGACTTCTACCGCCCCGCCACCCTCCATCGCCTCCAGGGGGCCGTGGAGGGGGGCAAGGCCGTGGCCTGGCACCACCGCATCGTGGGCCCCTCCATCGCCGCCAGCGTGCACCTGCCCTGGCCCCCGGAGGCCACGGAGCTCTCCGGCGCCGCGGACCTGGCCTACGGCATCCCCGACCTCCAGGTGGAGTGGGCCCAAAGCGACGTGCCCGTGCCCCTGGGCTTCTGGCGCGCGGTGCCCGCCAGCCACAACCCCTTCGTCACCCAGAGTTTCCTGGACGAATTGGCCCACGCCGCGGGCCGGGACCCCCTGGATTTCCGCCTGGAGCTCCTCCAGGGGAAGGGGAGCCGCAAGGTGGGCCACGAGGAGGTGGACCTGGGCCGCCTCCGGGGGGTGCTGGAGCTGGCGGCGGACAAGGCCGGATGGCGCACGAAGAAGCTCCCGGCGGGCTCGAAGGGGAGCCGCTGGGGCCGGGGCATCTCCGCCCACCCCTACCTGGACTGCGGCACCTACGTGGCCCAGGTGGCCGAGGTGGAGGTGGGGGCCGACGGCACCATCCGGGTCCACCGCGTGGTCTGTGCCGTGGACTGCGGCCTGGCCCTGAACCCCCTCAACGTCCGGGCCCAGATGGAGGGGGGCATCCTCTTCGGCCTTTCCGCGGCCCTCCACGGGGAGATCACCGTGGACAAGGGCCGGGTGGTCCAGAGCAGCTACAAGGACTATCCGGTGCTGCGCCTGGCGGACATGCCCAAGGTGGAGGTCCACATCGTCAAGAGCGACCTCCCTCCGGGCGGCGTGGGCGAGCCGGGCCTGCCCCCCATCGCCGCGGCGGTGGGCAACGCGGTCTTCGACGCCACGGGCAAGCGCCTGCGCAGCCTGCCCCTGACGCCGGAGAAGGTGCGTGGGGCCCAGGGCTCCTAGGATGCGCGAGCTGGCGGCCATCCTCGCGGAGATCCGGCGACGGCCGGGGGAGCCCCTGGCCCTGGCCACGGTGGTGCGCGTGCGCGGCCACGCCTACCGGCGGCCGGGGGCCCGCCTGCTGATGAACGCCGAGGGGCCCCTCCTGGGCGGCGTCAGCGCCGGCTGCTTGGAGGGGGACGTGCTGGCCCGGGGCCGGGAGGTCCTGGCCTCCGGGCTCCCCCAGGTGCTGGTCTACGATCTTCGCTCGGACCTGGACCTGGTCTGGGGTTCGGGCTCCGGCTGCGAAGGGGAGGCCACCCTGCGGGTGGAGCGGGTGGACCCTGGGGCCCCCTGGATCCGGGCCGCGGAATCCGCCCTGGCCCGCCGGGCCCCCCTGGTCCTGCGGACCCCCTTCGAGACCCCGGAGGGGGAGGCCGGTGCCCTGGTGGAGGAGCTCCAGCCCCCGGTGGCCCTCTGGATCTTCGGGGCGGGGGAGGGGGCCCGGCCCTTGGCGGCCCTGGCCCGGGTCCAGGGCTGGCGGGTGGGGGTCTGCGACCACCGCCCCGCCTTCGCCCGCCCCGAGCGCTTCCCGGAGGCGGAGGAGGTCCGGGCCGGCCATCCCCGGCAGCTGATTCCGGGCCTTCCGCTGGACGCGCGCAGCGCCTGCCTCCTGATGACCCACCACTACGCCAAGGACCTGGAGGCCCTCCGCCTGCTCCTGCCCTCTTCCGCCGGCTACCTGGGCCTTCTGGGCCACCGGGAGCGGGGCCGGCGCCTCCTGGAGGAGCTGGAGGAGGAGGGCCTGCGGCCCTCCCGGGCGCAGCGGGAGCGGCTCTACGCCCCCGTGGGCCTGGACCTGGGGGGCCAGGACCCCGAGGACATGGCCCTCTCCATCCTGGCGGAGATCCAGGCCCACTTCGCCGGCGCCGGGGCCCGCCCCCTGCGGGAGGGGCGGGGCGCCATCCACGCGGCGCCCTGATGGGCGCGGCCATCCTGGTTCTGGCGGCGGGGGCCTCCCGCCGCATGGGCGAGCCCAAGCAGCTGCTGGAGTGGAAGGGGGAGCCCCTGGTGCGCCGGGCCGCGCGGACGGCCCTGGAGGCCGGGGGAACGCCCGTGGTGGTGGTGCTCGGGGCCCGGGCCGAGGCCGTGGGCGCCGCCCTGGCGGGCCTGGGAGTGGACCTCGTGGCCAATTCCCGTTGGGAGGAGGGCCTTTCCACCTCCATCGCCGCCGGCCTGGGGGCCCTGCCCGGCGAGGTCGGCGCGGCCCTCTTCATGACCTGCGACCAGCCGGCG
>CAYSXG010000378.1:0-3864 GCA_964434895.1 uncultured Solibacteraceae bacterium
GAAGAGGTCCGCCCCCACCTGGTCCACGATGGAGCGCACCGTGGCCAGCCGGACGCCGCATCCCAGGGCCCCGACAGCCTTCCCGCGGGGGTCCCGGATGGTGGCGGCGACGATGACTTGGGGGACCCCGTTGCTCATGGCGATGTTGGGATTGGACACGTAGACCCGAGCCTCGCCCTTCGGATTTTCCCCCAGGGTCCGGATCCAGTAGTCGCGCCCGGTGATGAGGCGGGGGGCGGCGTGGGGATCCCGGTTATCGAAGCTCTGGAGGCCCCCGAGGGCGGGGTTTCCCCCCTCGGTGTTGTAGAAGCGCCCGTCCGGGAGGCCCAGGATGAACTTTTCGTACACGTCGGACTTGGAGGCTTTCCAGGCCTGGAGGAGGGGGCGGAAGGTCCGGGGGTCCATGGTCTGGAGGGTGGGGTCCTGGGCGAGGACCCGGGCTTCGGCCTTGCGCTGTCCGAAATAGCTCGAGAGGCGCTCGGCGGCCGTGTCCACGATGGCCTGGGCCGAACGCAGGGTGATGGCCTGGGTGCCCTCCCGGGCCTGGCGGAGGGTCACGACCATGGCCAGGGCCAAGGGGATGGCGGAGCCGAAAAAGATGGCCAGTCCCAGCTTCGAGCGCAGTTTCATGGAAGCCCTTCCCCCGGGCGGGGGGGTAGCCTCCTTATCGCCCAGTAGGGGTGGGGGATTCAGTTCCGCCTCCTTGCCAGCCCGGGCAGAACTTTCCAAAGTGGAGCCATGGCTTTCCCCCTCTGCTGGGCCCTCGGCGCTCCCCTACTCATCCCTCGGCGCCCCCGACCCACATGGGATATGGCTGGCCTTTCACGGTTGCCCGGAGGGGCGGGGGTTGTGCATGACCCGCACCCGGGACGTCCTGCCCCGCGAGGACCACGCGGGACGGGCCAAGCGGGAGCGCCTGCAGGAGCTTCGGGCCGCGGGGCTGGGCTTCCTTCGGGCCTACGGCAACGCCCCCACGGATTCCACGCCTACGCGGACCTCGACCAGCACGGCGGGGAGGAGGGTACCGTGGCCCTGGGCGAGGGCTTCCCGGTTCTTCCTCGACCCTGAACTAGGAGCTTGATGCGCATCCTCCTCCGCTTCCTCTTTTCCGCCGTGGGCCTGCTGGTGGCCTCCTACCTGGTGCCCGGCATCCGGCACGGGGCCTTCATGGACCTGGTGGCCGTGGCCGTGCTGCTGGGGGCCCTGAATGCCACCCTGGGAGGCCTTCTGAAATTCCTGGCCCTGGTGCCCGTGGTGCTCTCCTTCGGCTGCCTCAGCCTGCTGATCAACGGCCTGGTGTTCTGGCTGGCGGGGACCCTGTCCTCGTCCCTTGGCCTGGGCTTCTCGGTCTCCGGCTTCTGGGCGGGCTTTTTCGGGGCCTTCATCACCAGCCTCACGGCCGGGATCCTGGAGCTGATCCTCATCGGAAGGGATCGGGGGGACGGCGATTTCCCCCGGGGTCCGCGCCGGATCAAGATCGTGCACTAAACGCGACTTTTTTGGCAGCGGGACGCGGGTCGAGGACAATGTCCCTTTCCCGGGGACGAGGACGATGCGGACTTCCACGCGCCTGTTGATCCTGCTGACCGGCATCAACCTGCTCAACTACCTCGACCGCCTGGTGGTCTCCGCGGTCATCGAGCCCCTGGGCCGGGATCTGGGTTTCACGGACACCCAGCGGGGCTGGGTCACCGGCATCTTCCTCATCAGCTACATGCTCATGGCCCCGGTCTTCGGCGTGCTGGCCCAGCGCCTGCACCGGCCGCGCCTGGTGGCCTTCGGGGTGGCCTTGTGGAGTCTCGCCACCGCCGGGGCCGCCCTGGTGCACGGCTTCTGGGCCCTCCTCTTCGCCCGCAGCCTCGTGGGGGTGGGGGAGGCGGCCTACGCCTCCCTGGGCCCGCCCCTGCTGGCGGACCTCTTCCCGGAGGAGCAACGGGCCAAGCAGTTCACCTGGTTCTACCTGGCCATCCCCGTGGGCTCCGCCCTGGGCTACGGCATCGGGGGCGTCGTGGCCGAGCACTGGGGATGGCGCGCCTCCTTCCTGGTGGCGGGCCTGCCGGGCCTCCTCTTCGCGGGGCGCATGGCCCTCCTGCCGGACCCTCCCCGGGGGGGCCTGGATCGGGGCGTCGACGCGGCGGCGGGCCTGTCCTTCGGCGCCAAGCTGCGGGCCATCCTGACCAATAGGGTTTGGGTGGCCTGCACCGCGAGCTACGTGGCCTACACCTTTGCCATGGGGGGCCTGAGCACTTGGGGCAGCGCCTTCCTGCAGCGGCGTCACCTGGTCTCCGTGGGCCGGGCCGGGGAGATCTTCGGGGTCTTCCTGGTGGTGACGGGCATCCTGGGCACCTTCGCGGGGGGGATGCTCACGGAGCGCTTCCAGCGGCGCTGGCCCAACGTGGGCCTGGGCCTCAGCGCCTGGACCCTGCTGGCCTCGGCCCCGGCGGTGTTCTGGGCCCTCTCCACGGACACCCTGAACGCCACCTACCTGGCCTTCTTCGTGGCCATGCTCCTGCTCTTCGTGAACACCAGCCCGGTGAACGCCATCACCGTGAGCTGCCTGCCCGCCTCGGTCCGGGCCACGGGCACGGGGCTCAACGTGCTGCTCATCCACCTGCTGGGGGACGCCGCCAGCCCGGCCCTGATCGGCCGGGCCTCGGAGGCAGGGGGGGCCTCGGGCCTCGCCCTGGGGCGGGCCATGATGCTGGTGATCCCCGCCATCCTCCTCAGCGGCGCCTTCCTCTTCCTGGCCCGACGGGGGCCTCAGGACGATTCGCTTTGAGGCCCTCCACCCGACTGGCTCGGGGCCTCGGCCGCCTGTGGTTCCGCCGGATGCGGATGGAGGGGCCCCCTCTGCCACCGGGGCCCGTGCTGCTGCTGCTGAACCACCCCAACGGCCTGCTGGACCCCCTGGTGCCCGCGGCCCTCCTGGAGCGCCCCCCCCGCTTCCTGGCCAAGGCCACCCTCTGGAAGATCCTGCCCCTGCGGCCCCTCCTGGCCCTCTTCGATCCCATCCCCGTCCACCGGGCCCAGGACAGCGCCGACGGCCGGTCCAACCCGGAGGCCACGGCGGCGGCCTTCCGGGCGGCCCACGAGGCCCTGGGGGCCGGGCAGGTGGTGGCCCTCTTCCCGGAGGGCATCAGTCACGGCCTTCCGGACTTGGCCCCCCTCAAGACAGGGGCGGCCCGCATCGCCCTCGAGGCCCCCTTCCCGGTGGCGGTGGTGCCCGGCGGGCTGGTCTACGGCCGCCGGGACTTCTTCCGGCACAACGTCCTCCTGCGCCTGGGCCCGCCGATGCCCTACGAGGACCTCCGGGGCCGGGGCGCCGACCCTGAGGCGGTCCAGGCCCTGACGGCTCGGATGCGGGAGGCCCTCCTGCCCCTGAGCCTGCACGCGGAGGACGGGGACATCCTGACCCTGGCCCAGGACCTGGCCTGGATGCTGGCGGAGGGACCTCGCTCCCGGGCGGACCTGGAGGCCCACCGGGCCCGGGTGAGGCGGCTCCTGCCCCGCCTGGAGGCCCTGCCCGAGGCCGGGCGGGCCTCCCTCCGCCTGCGGGTCTCGGAGGCCAGGGCCTGGCTCCGATCCCGGGGCCTCCGGCCCGACCAGGTGGGCCATCCCTATCCCTGGGAGGAGGTGGCGGGCTGGCTGCCCCGGGCCCTGGGGCGCCACTTCCTGGCCCTCCTGCTCTCCCCCCTCGCCCTCCTCTTCTGGCCCGCCTACCTCCTGGTGGGCTGGCTGGCCAACCACCTCACGGACGAACTGGACGTGACCGCCACCTACAAGCTCCTGGGGGGGCTCCTGATCCGTCCCCTGTGGGCGGCCCTGCTGTTGGGGGCGGCCTGGCTCGGGGCGGGGCCGGCGGGG
>CAYSXG010000379.1:0-3863 GCA_964434895.1 uncultured Solibacteraceae bacterium
AAAATTCAGGCTCGGTATTACGTGCGTCATTCGGTCGAAAAGGAACCCGGGTCGTGGCAGACGAACGAGCCAGCACGCCGCGAGACCAGTTCGCGGAAGCCCAGGCGCTCCATCAGCGCGGGATGGTGGAGCGAGCCGCGAGGATCTATCGGGGGATCCTGCGGGACGATCCGGGTCACTTCGGCGCGCTGCACTCGCTTGGGCTGGCCGCCCTGCAATCGAGCCAGCCGGCCCAGGGTGTTGCCCTGCTCGAACGGGCGGTCGCGCTCAATCCGCGGATGGGCGCGGCTCACCGTAATCTGGGTGTCGGGCTGATCGCGCTGAACCGATTCCAGGAGGCGCTCGCCAGCCTCGATCGAGCGATCGCGCTACAGCCGGACGATGCGGTGGCCTACACCGCGTACGGTCAAACTCTCTGGACGATGAGCCGGTACGACGAGGCGCTGATCGTGCTCGACACGGCGGCACGGCTGCTGCCCGGTGACGCGGACGCTTCGCACAACCTCGCCAGGGCATTGCGGCAGGCCGGGCGGCACGACGAAGCCCTGACCGCCATCGAAGCGGCCCTGACCGCACGGCCGGATGACAGGGACGCGCGGCGGACGCATGCGGACATCGCGCGCGACCTGGGACGCGACGACGACGCGCTGGCCAGTTACGATCGCCTCCTGCTGAGCGAGGCCGGCGACGCCGGCGCGCACGCGGCGCGGGCCGATATCCTGCATCGCCAGGCGCATCTGGACGAAGCGCTGGCGAGCTACGCCGCCGCCATTGCCTTGCGGCCCGGTGATCCGGTGTTGTTCCATAATCGCGCCACCGTGTTCTTCGATCTTGGGCGCTATCAGGACGCGCTTCAGGGTTTCGAGCACGCGATCGCGGCCTCACCGGACACGCCGAGCGGCTACGTCAATCGCGGTAATACGCTGTGGCGGCTCGATCGTATCGAAGAGGCCCGGGGCGCCACCCCGCCTCGGGGATGGGAGCGTTGGGGGTTTCCACCGCGGAGACGTTGCCGCCCTTGGCCCGGTCCGGGATCTCGCCCCGCCACACCCGGCCTTCGCGGATGGTCGCCCACAGCTGCCGGAAGAAGTCCTTGGGGTGGTGGCCGCTGTTGATGATGCGATGGTTCTGCCCCAGCAGTTCCTCCCGCCCGTACTTCGAGATCTGGCAGAAGCGGTCGTTGGCGTAGGTGATATCGCCCCGGGCGTCCGTGGTGGCGACGATGGCGCTCTCGTCCAGGGCGTGCTTGAGCTCCATGAGCTCGCGCAGGGTCTCGGGATGGGAAGCGGAGGAAGGCTCGGGCATGGATCCGAAGGCTCGCGCGAGGGGAGGGGGAAGAGTCGGGATTCGGTGGGAATGGTAGAAAGGCCCCGCGGGCCCCACAAGGGGACCTACCCCTTTTCGGACCCCTAAAAGGCAAATCAAAATTCCTGCGGATCTCCCAGGGCCGTACCGGTTAAGAATACTTAACAAGCCTTAACATCTCAACAAATCGATGCCTTGGTAGGCTTGGGTTTCCGAGCTCGGACGGGGTGGATCCGCCACCCCCTTCGCGGATCCGAGCCCGCGGGAGTTTTCATGAAAGCCTGGCCTTCCCGTCCCCTGCCGACCCTGCTGGGTCTCGCCCTGGCCGCCGGGGGCCCCGTCTTTTCGGAGCAGGTCTCCCCCTCCCAGGCCCTCCAGATGGCCCAGGGCTGGCTTCAGCGGGAAGCTCCCCCCCTCCAGGCCCGGATGGACCGCGCCATCACCGACGTGCGGGCCCACGCGGACGCCGACGGCCGGACCCTCTTCTTCGAAGTGGGCCTGGCCCCCGAAGGCTTTCTCGTCCTCAGCCCCGACGACGAGCTGGAGCCGGTGATCGCCTTTTCCGACCACGGCTTCCTGGATGGGGACCCCCACAATCCCCTGCTCGCCCTGCTCCATCGGGATCTGCCCCGGCGGCTCCGGGGGCTCGCGAAGCGCGGCCCCTCGCTCCAGCGGAACCGGTGGCAGGCCCTCCAGTCCGGCGCGGGCCCGGCTCCGACCGCGACCGCCCGCGTCAACGACGCCCGGGTGGATCCCCTGGTCCAAAGCCAATGGAACCAGTCGGGAGTCGGGGGCTTCCTCGTCTACAACTACTACACCCCGAACCATCTCTTCTGCGGGTGCGTGGCCACGGCCATGGCCCAGCTGATGCGCTTCCACCAGTTCCCGACCCAGGGCATCGGCCAGCGCACCCACGCCATCGTCGTGACGGGCGCCAGCCAAAGCGCCACCACCCGGGGCGGAGACGGGGTCGGCGGCCCCTACGACTGGACCCAGATGCCCTTGGTCCCCTCCTCGACCACCCCCGACTCCGCCCGGAAGATGATCGGCGCCCTCACCTATGACGCCGGCGTCGTGGTGGGGATGGACTATGCCCAGGACGGCTCCGGGGCCTACATGGCCGACGCCGCCGCCGCCCTCAAGGATGTCTTCCGCTACGCCAACGTCGTCTACGGGGCCACGGGCACGGAACTCACCGATCACGGGCTGGACGACATGGTCCAGCCCAACCTGGACGCGGGTTTCCCGGTCCTCTTCGGCATCAGCGGAGACGGCGGCCATGCCATCGTCTGCGACGGCTACGGCTACAGCGGCAGCCCGGCGGCCCTCTACCACCACCTCAACCTGGGCTGGGGCGGCAATTCGGACGCCTGGTACACCCTGCCGGACATCCCCACCTCGTCCGCCCGCTTCAACGTGGTGAGCGACTGCATCTACAACGTCTTCCCCTCCGGCGGCGGGGAGATCCTCAGCGGCCGTATCACGGACGCCGCCGGTCTCCCCGTCCCTGGGGTGGCGATCACCGACGGCGGCGCCACCGCCACCACCAACGCCCGAGGGATCTACGCCCTCACCGGCCTCCGGCCCGGCGTGCACACGATCACCGCCGCCAAGGCCGGCCTCGCCTTTCCCCAGGCCGTGCGATGGATGCGGGCCTCCGAGAACGGCCCTGCGGTGGGCAACGTATGGGGGGTGGACCTCGTCCAATCCGGAGGGGACGTTCCCAGCATCCGGCCCCAGCCCCTGGACCAGGAGGTCAAAGCCGGAGGGCAGGTCACCTTCGTGGCCGGAGCGACCGGGATGGGCCCCCTCCACTTCCAGTGGCTGCGCAACGGCCTCCCCGTGGGCAGCGACGCGCCCACCTTCACCCTCGCCGGCGCGACCCGGGACGACGATCAGGCGGGCATCCAGGTGAGGGTCACGGGAAGCCAGGGGAACGCCATCAGCACCCCGGCTCGCCTTTCGGTGGTGTCTCTGCTGAACGGCGCCTTCGAAAAGGGCGCCTTGGGCTGGTCCCTCTTCAATCCCGGCGTCGTTCTGGGGCCCACGGACTACAAGGAAGTGAACCCCCACGGGGGGGACCGCTGGCTCGCCCTGGGGGACTGGAGCCAGCCCACCACGGATTTCGCCTTCCAAGATGTCCAGATCCCCGCCGAGGCCCAGGGGGCCGACCTGAGCCTCTGGCTCGCCATCGCCAACAAGTCCAAGGCCCCCACCTCCGCCGCGAACACCTTCCGCCTCCAGCTGCTCGATACCAACGACCATCTCCTGGAAACCCTCCTCACCCGGGACAACACCCAGGCGGAGCTCAGCGGGGACCTGGCCGCGTGGCACGCCTACGGCCCCTACGACCTGATGAAATACAAAGGCCAGACCCTCCGGGTGCGCCTGGAATCCACCCAGCCCGGTGGATCGGACACCGGCACCGTCTTCGCCGTGGACGACGTGGGCCTGGCGCTTCGGATGGCCGCGGTTCCCACGGCCCGCATCGCCCCCGCCGCCCTGACCTTGGTGACCGGCGGCCGGGCCGTCCTGCAGGCGTCGATGATGAGTCCCGG
>CAYSXG010000380.1:0-3435 GCA_964434895.1 uncultured Solibacteraceae bacterium
GGTGCTGGGGTCCACCAGCTCCGCGGAGGCCGTGGCCGCCGGGCTGCTTGCGCTCGAGATGCCCCCGGCCACCAGCACCCGTCCGTCCAGCAGCAGGGTGGCGGTCTGGCCCGCGGCCCTCGGCGTTCCCAGGCGGATGATGACCGTCTGGCTTCCGCCGCCGGTCCGGAGGGTACAGCCCAAAAACAGCCCCATCAGCAGGAGGAGGGAAGCGAAGGCGCTCTTCATCGGTGCACCGTAAGAAGAAGTTTGGGTTCGGGCCACGGGCCGAACAAGCGCGGGAAGGGACGGATCAACCTTCGACGAGGGCACGCAATTCGGGGGGGAGCCCCTCCCTCCAGGTCCCCCCCGTCAGGCAGGTGGTGACCGGCACGTCGGGGGTCCTCACACCCCGGTGGGCCATGCAGGTGTGCCGGGCCGTGAGGCGGACGACCCAGGCGGCGGGTCTCAGATGCAGCTCGAGGGCCTCAAAGATCTGCCGGGTCATGCGCTCCTGAACCTGCAGGCGCCAGGCGAAGGCCTGAACCACCCGCACCAGCTTGGAAAGGCCCACGGTGCCGCCGGCCCCGGGCAGGTAGCCCACGGTGGCGGTCCCTTCGAAGGGGGCCAGGTGGTGCTCGCAGGTGCTGACGAAGGGGATCCGCTCGAGGATCACGGGGCAGGGGGCCAGCTCCCCGGGAAGGGGCAGGAGCTCTGCGGCGAGGTCCACGTCGTAGCCCGCCAGCCGCTCCGCCCAGAACTCCGCCACCCGGGCGGGGGTGGCCGCCACTTCCGGAGCCTGCGGATCCTGGCCGAAGCTTTGGAGCAGGGCCTGAATGGCGGCCTGGGCCTGGGATTGGTCGACGGCCATGGAGCCTCCCGATTCCAGGGTACTCCCTTCAACCTTCTTTCGAGGGGGCCCCTCCAAGGGGTCGGGAGGCCCCATGCGCTCCGTCCCTTCCAGAGCCTGGCTCGTCGCCCTCGCGGCGGCCCTGATGGCGCTCTTTTTCGGGTGAGGAGTCCGTCGGGGCTCCCTCGATGCCCATGGGCCCACCCCCTGTGAGATCATCGAAGGCGGAGCGGCCCATGAGCGAATCCAAAGCGACCTATGCCTCCAGCGGCGTGGATATCAACCGGCAGGACGAGGCCCTGCGGCGCATCAAGCCCCACGTGAAGGCCACGAAGACGCCGGGGGTCCGCAGCGACATCGGCCTCTTCGGCGGCCTCTTCGCCGCCCAGTTCCCGGAGGCGCGGCCCATCCTCGTGTCCTCCATGGACGGCGTGGGCACCAAGATGAAGGTGGCCCGCCGGGCCGGCGTCTGGGATACGGTGGGCCAGGACCTGGTGAACCACTGCATCAACGACATCCTGGTCCAGGGGGCGCGTCCCCTCTTCTTCCTGGACTACATCGCCGCCCAGAGGCTGGAACCCGAGGTCATCGAGCAGATCGTGAAGGGCATGGCCACCGCCTGCCAGGCCAGCGGCTGCGCCCTCATCGGCGGCGAGCTGGCGGAGATGCCCGGGGTCTACGCCGAAGGCGAGGTGGACGTGGCCGGCACCATCGTGGGCCTGGTGGACGAGGCGGATCTGCTGCCGCGCCTCACGGCCATGGGCGAGGGGGACCTGCTCATCGGCCTGCCCTCCAGCGGCCTGCACACCAACGGCTACTCCCTGGCCCGGAAGGTCTGCTTCGAACTGGAAGGCCTGGGCGTGGAGGACCCCCTTCCCGGCACCGGCCAGAGCGTGGGCCAGGCCCTGCTGGCGGTGCACCGCTCCTACCTGGCCCAGCTCCTGCCCCAGGTTCGGGCCGGACGGCTCGTGGCCATGGCCCACATCACCGGCGGAGGCCTCACGGACAACCTTCCCCGGGTGCTGCCCGAGCACCTGGACGCCTCCATCGACACCGCCAGCTGGGAGATCCCGCCCCTTTTCCGCTACCTGATGGAGAAGGGGGGCATGCCCCTGGAGGACGCGCGGCGCTCCTTCAACCTGGGCGTGGGCATGGTGCTGGTGGTGAAGGCCGACCAGGCCGAGGCGGTGCTCGCGGACCTGCGCGCCGCTGGCGAGCCCGCCTGGGTGATGGGCCAGATCGTGAAGGGCAGCGGCAAGGTCGTCTACCGGTAGGCCCACCGTGATCGAGGACATCCTGGTACACACTGACTCCCGGAGGGGAGCCGGGTGAGCGCGCCTGAACCACACGTATCCTCCCCGCAGCCGCGGGGACGGCTGGGCTCCCTGGATCTTTTCCGGGGCCTCCTGGCCCTTTCCGTGGCCAGCTACCACCTGAGCGTGTGGTTCGGCCTCACGGAGGCGGGGACGCGGGCCAACATGGTCTTCGCCAAGATCGGCAATTTCGGAGTGAGCGGCTTCTTCCTGCTCAGCGGCTTCCTGATCTTTCGCCTCACCTCCTGGGAGGACCTGCGCCGCGACGGGCTCGGCGCCTTCTACCTCAAGCGCTACCTGCGCCTGGCGCCGCTCTTCTACGCGGCGGTGGCCCTCAACCTGGCCTTCGCGCTGGGCATGGGGCCGGAGCCTTCGCCTCGCATGCTGCTGGAGAACCTGACCCTCACCTTCGGGGCCATCCATCCCAACCACGCCCTGGTCATCGGCGGGTGGTACGTGGGCCTGGTGGCCCTCTTCTACGCGGCCTTCCCCCTGCTGGCCTGGCTGCGGGCCCGGTTGGGGCTGGCCTTCCTGGTCCTCGTCACCGGGGCCCTGTGGGCTTGGAGCCTGCCGTCCACGCTGCATGGGGTCATGGAGGCGCCCGCCTGGGAACGCTTCCACCGCTACGTCCAACCCGAGAACCAGCTCTTCCTGCTCCTCTTGGGCGGCCTCGCGGCGGACCTTTCGGAGCGGGTTGGCCTGCGGCTGCGACCCTGGGCCTTCTTGCTGGTGCTGGGTCTGCTGCTGATTCCCATATTCCGGATGTCGCCCTGGTTCGGGGATCACCTGGTGGTGATGACCGGGTGGACGCGCTACCGCTACGTGCTGGTGATGCTGGGATTTCTTCTGGCCTTCGCCTCCTTTTCCTGGCCGCCCCGGCCCTGGACCCTCCCCCTCCGCTGGGCGGGCCAATGGAGCTATGGGGCCTACCTGGGCCATCCCTTCTTCTACTACCTGCTGCGGCACCGGGTGGGGGGGGTGGGTGGGTTCCTGATGGCCTTGGCCCTCAGTTTCGGCGCCGCGGCCCTGGCGGATCGCTTCATCGAAGGCCCCATTCAACGCTGGCAGCGCAAGCGCCCGGTGGCCTAGGGCCGGCTCGGCGGCTTGGCCCGGCGCCCCCGAGCCGGTAGCCTGGGGAGGTCTGTCCTTTCTCCGGAAGCCGCCATGACCCTAGATGCCATCCTCTCCGACGCCAAGAAGCGCATGCACGGCGCCATCGAAACCCTGAAGAAGGAAATGGCCACCGTTCGTACGGGCCGGGCCAACGCCAGCCTCCTGGACACGGTGCAGGTG
>CAYSXG010000380.1:3445-3859 GCA_964434895.1 uncultured Solibacteraceae bacterium
CTGGAGGCCTCCATGCTGGTCAGCACCCCCTTCGAAAAGCGCTCCATCAAGGACATCGAGAAGGCCATCCTCAAGAGCGAACTGGGCCTCAATCCCGCCAACGACGGCAACGTCATCCGCCTCCCCATCCCCCCCCTCACGGAAGAGCGGCGCCGGGAGCTGGTGAAGCTGGTCCACAAGCTCGCGGAGGAGATCAAGACCTCCATCCGCAACGTCCGCCGGGACGCCAACGACGACGTGAAGAAGCTGGAGAAGGACAAGGCCGCCGGCGTTTCCGAGGACGCGGCCAAGAAGTGCCTGGACGATATCCAGAAGGTCACGGACCAGCACGTCAAGGACGTCGAGGAGGCCGTGAAGCACAAGGAAGCCGAGATCCTGAAGATCTGACCCCGCCGGGTGGCGAAGCGGGCTCCC
>CAYSXG010000381.1:0-683 GCA_964434895.1 uncultured Solibacteraceae bacterium
GAGATCCGCACCCCCAGGAACGCCAGCCTCGGTTTAGCGGGGCTGGCCATGAAGCAGGAGCTGGAGCCGAGGGGGCGGGACTACCTGCAGAAGATCCAGGGGGCCGGCCGCTCCCTCCTGGGGGTCATCAACGACATCCTGGACTTCTCCAAGGTGGAGGCGGGCCGGGTGGAGCTGGAGGCCATCCCCTTCCGGTTGCGGGAAGTCCTTTCCAACGTTTCAGACCTCTTCGCCCAGCGGGCGGCGGAGAAGGATCTGGAGCTGGTGGTCGCCGCGGCCCCGGAGGTGCCCGAGGCCCTGGTGGGGGACCCCCTCCGCCTGGGCCAGGTGCTCATCAACCTCACCAACAACGCCCTCAAGTTCACGGCCGAGGGCCAGGTGGTGGTGCGGGTGGGGGTGGTGGAGGACCGCGGGGACGCCACCGAGCTGCGCTTCGAGGTGCGGGATACGGGCATCGGCACGGACGAACAGCAGCTGGGCAAGCTCTTCCAGGCCTTACCCCAGGCAGAGGGGGCGACGCGCCAGGGCCGCGGGGGCACCGGTCTCGGCCTCGCGATCACCGGGCAGTTTTGCCAAATGATGGGCGGCGACGTCCCCGTGGCCAGTGCTCCCGACAATGGCTCCACGTTCACGATCCGCTTGCCCGCAATGTCGACCACCGGCACTGTTGCCTCAGTGAATGG
>CAYSXG010000381.1:693-3858 GCA_964434895.1 uncultured Solibacteraceae bacterium
GCCGACGCGCACAGGCCCCGGTGTCTCTGGGGCACGGGCCTTGGCCTGGCAACCTGCCGGGGCCTCCTGGAGGCCATGGGGGGGGGGATCGGCGTGGAAAGCGCGCCGGGAAAGGGCAGCACCTTCGCCTTCACCCTCGCCTTCCCCAAGGGACCCGAGGCCTCCGGGACGGTCCTTCGGGTGCCCGAGACCCTGCGGGGACGGAGGGTCCTGGTGGTGGACGACTGCGCGGCCTCCCGGCAGGTGCTGGAGGAGCTGCTGGCGGGCTACGGGTTCCGCGTGGCGATGGCGGGGTCCGGCGAGGCGGCCCTGGAGGAGGTGCGGAAAGCGGAGACTCCCTTCGACCTGGTCCTCATGGATTGGAGGCTTCCGGGCATGGACGGCCTGGAGGCCGCCCGGCGGATCCGGGAGGGGGCGCCGGCCCCGGTGGTGATGATGGTGACGGCCTTCGGCCGCGAGGAGCTGCGCCGCCAGGCGGAGCGCGCGGGCCTTTCGGCCTTCCTTGTCAAGCCGGTGAGCGACCGCCTCCTCTACGAAACGATCCTCGCGGCTCTGGGCGCCCTCTCCGAGGTATCCGCCGGGGCCCTGGCGGTCGAAGGCCCCTCGCCCCGGGCCCTGGAGGGGGCCCGGGTGCTGCTGGTGGAGGACAACGCCATCAACCAGCAGGTGGCCCGGGAGCTGCTGGAGGGGGCGGGGCTGCGGGTGGACGTGGCCTGGAACGGGGCCGAGGCAGTGCGCATGGTGGACCGGCGTCCCTACGACGTGGTGCTGATGGATATCCAGATGCCCGAGATGGACGGCTACGAGGCCACCGGGCTCATCCGGGCCCAGGAGCGCCATCGGGACCTCCCCATCCTCGCCATGACCGCCCACGCCATCCAGGGCTACCGCGAGGAGTGCCTGGCGGCGGGGATGAACGACTACCTCACCAAGCCCATCGATCCCGACGCCCTCTTCCGCGCCCTCTCCCGCTGGATCGCCGTCGAGGTGCGAAGAGTCGAGGGGGCTTCCAATGCCGAGGAGGCCGGCCTGCCGGAGGCGATCCCGGGCCTCGACCTCCCGGGGGCCCTGCGCCGATTGGGGGGCAAGCGGGCCCTCCTGCGCCGGCTGCTGGGGGAGTTCCAGCGCGACTACGCGGGCTTCCCGGCGGAGTTGAGGAAGGCCCTCGAAGGGGGGGAACCCGGCGCGGCGGAGCGCTTGGCCCACGCCCTCAAGGGGGTGGCGGGCAACCTCGGGGCCCGGGAGCTCCAGGAGGCCGCCGGCGAGCTGGAAGCGGGCCTCGGTGCCGGAGCGGAGCCGGGCCCCCTGCTGGAGGCCCTGGAGGCTCGCCACGAGGAGCTGCGCCGGGCCCTGGGCGGGTTGGGGCTTTGAGGGCGGGGCCAGCCCCTACTCCTTCTGGTAGGTGGTGCCCCCGAGGATGCGCAGGCCCGGGATCAGGCCCAGCATGGCCTCGGAATGGCCCAGGAGGAGGAGGCCTCCGGGCCTCAGGCTCTCCATCAGGCGGCCCACGATGCGCCGCTGGGTGGGGCGCTCGAAGTAGATGAGCACGTTCCGGCAGAAGACGGCGTCCAGGCTGCAAGGGGGAGGGTAGAGGCCCGTGAGGAGGTTCTGCTCCTCGAAGGCCACCCGCCCCCGGATCTCCGGCCGCACCTGGAGGGAGCCTTCCGCCTCCCCGGCCACGGCCTGGAAGCCCAGCTCCCGCCAGGCGGGGTCCAGGTCCGCGAGCCGTTCCCGGGCGTAGAGGCCCCGGCGGGCCACCGCGAGGACGCTGGAGTCCAGGTCCGTCGCCAGGATCTCGCCGAGGCCGGGACCCAGGTCCCTCCTCAGCACCAGGGCGATGCTGTAGGGCTCCTCCCCCGTGCTGCACCCCGCGCTCCAGATCCGGGGAGGGACCCCGGGCCGGTCCCGCAGCCAGGCGGAGAGGGCCTCGAAGTGATGGGCCTCCCGGAAGAAGCGGGTGAGGTTCGTGGTGAGGGCGTTGATGAAGTGGGGCCACTCCTGGGCCCCCGGCGAGAGGCGGGCGAGGTAGGCGCCGTAGTCCGGCAGGCCCAGGTCCCGGAGGCGCCGGGCCAGGCGGCTCTGCACCATGGTCTGCTTTTCGGGGCAGAGGGCGATGCCCGTGTGCTCGAAGAGGAGATCCCGCATGGCCTGGAAGGTCTCCAGGGAGAGGCGGGGGTCCTCCAGCGGCATGGGGCTACCAGGCGGGGGCCCGACCCTGCTCCCCCTCCAGCCCTTCCAGCCCCTCCCGAAGGGTCCCGAGGGCCTCGTCCAGGGGCATCCCCTCGTCCGGGAGGGCCCGGGAAAAGTCCCGCCAGGCCGCGGCGCGGGCCAGGAGCCCCTCCAGCTCCCCCTGGCAGGCGGCCAGGGCCTCCCGGGTCTGGGCTTCGAATTCCAGGCCCCTTTGAACCTGCTCCGCCTCGGCGGCCAGGGCCTCCAGGCGGGAGGCCAGCCGGCCCAGCAGGTCGTCGGCCCGGCCCAGGCCCTCCTCCAGGTGGCGGATCGAGGCCTCCGCCTCGGCCTTGGCGGCCTGGGCAAAGCCCAGGTCCGTGCCGGCGATGGCCCCCGCCAGCCGCTCCGTATGACCCAGGGCCTCCCGCATGGAGGCCATCTGCTCCTGGATGTTGGTGTTCATGGTGGCGCTGCGGTCCGCCAGCTTGCCCACCTCCCCCGCGACGATGGCGAAGCCGGCCCCGAACTGGCGGGCGTGGGCCGCTTCGATGCTGGCGTTGAGGGCCAGCAGGTGGGTACGGGAAGCCACCTCGTTCAGCTCCCCCAGCATCTGGTCCATGAGGGTGGACCTGGACTGGATGCCCTGCACCTCGGCCACCAGGGCCTCGGAGCTGGCGGAAACGGAGCCCAGCGTAGCTTCGGAACGCTCCAGGGTGGCCAGCACGGCGCCGGCGAAGGCGGTCATGGCCCGAGGCTCCCCTCCCTCCTCGGCGGGCCCCTCCGCCAGGGCCCGCCGGGCCTCGGCTCCCAGCTCCTGGAGGGCGCGGGTCCCTCCATCCAGTTGCTGGACGGAGTGGCCCAGGGAGGCGGCGGCCTCCCGGAGGAGGGCCTCGAGGCGGCGCAGCTCCGCCGCCACGGCGCCGGCCCGCTCCTCCACGCCCCGGGCCTCCTGGGCGGCGATGGCCTGGAGCAGGGGGCGGAGGGGGGGCGGCGGGG
>CAYSXG010000382.1:0-3857 GCA_964434895.1 uncultured Solibacteraceae bacterium
GCTGGGCCAGCTGCTCGGCGGAGACCCCCGCATCGAGGAGCTCCTGCTCCGTGTAGATCTTGATGGTGTTCCGGCCCTCCACCAGGTTGTCCCAGAACTCATGCAGGTTCTTGGACCCGGGGAAGCGGCCGGCCATTCCGACGACGGCGAGCTTGTTGAGCATTTCTTCAGGGTTGGGTGTCGACATGGGGCGTACTCCAGAAAGGATGGGTCGAGGGGAGGGGTTATCGGCCGGCGGCGGCGAGCCTGCGTTGTCCGAGGTATCGACGGGCCTGTTCCGCGCGGCCGGCGATGCGGTCCATGTCCGCCCGGTGGTCCCGCTCCTCTTCGAGGTGGTGGGCCAGGGTACGGATGGTGGGGTAGGTGAAGATGTCCACGATGGGCAGGTCCCGATCGAGCTCCTGCTTCAGCAGGGTCTTCAACTGGATCGCCGACATGGAATGTCCGCCCAAATCGAAGAAGTTATCGTCCGGCCAGATGTCGTCCCGACCCAGGATCTGCTTCCAGATGGACGTGAGGGTCTCTTCGAGGGCCGTGCGCTGGGAGGCGTCCGGCGTCCGGGAGGCGAGTCGCTTCTCCACCTCCGGCAGGGCCTTCTGGTCGATCTTTCCATTGGGGGTGTGGGGCAGCTGCTCCATGACGAACATGCGCCCGGGAACCATGAAGTCGGGCAGGCACGAGGCCAGCCAGGCCTTCAGCTCCCCTTCGCCGACGTCCGGCCTGCTCCCGGTGGCCACGTAGCCCACCAGGCGCTTGTCCCCCGGACCGTCCTCCCGCGCGACGACGACCGCCTCGCGCACCGAGGGATGTTCCAGCAGCCGGGTCTCGATCTCCCCCAGCTCGATGCGGAAGCCCCGCACCTTCACCTGGAAGTCGTTCCGGCCTAGGAACTCGATCATCCCGTCGGGCCTCCAGCGGCCCAGGTCGCCGGTCCGGTACATCCGAGCCCCGGGCAGGCCGGCCAGGGGGTCCTCCACGAAGCGCTCCGCCGTGAGCTCGGGACGGTTGAGGTAGCCGCGGGCCACGCCGGCCCCGCCGATGTGGATCTCCCCCGTGACCCCCACCGGCACGGGCTGGCCGTGGGCGTCGAGGATGTAGACCCGGGTGTTCGCCACGGGGCGGCCGATGGTCTGCACGAATCCTTCGTTCCGCCTCATGGTCACCCACGTGGAGTAGGTGGTGGTTTCCGAGGGCCCGTAGAGGTTGCTGACGGCCTCGGCCTTCGTTGTGGCGAAGATGCGCTCCACCAGCGTGCGCTTCAGTGGCTCGCCGGCGAGGTTCACCGCGCGAGTGGTCCCGGGAACCGCCCCAGCCTCCACCAACGTGCTCATGGCGGAGGGTACCGTGTTGATGAGCGTGACCTCCACCGAGGCCTGCACCAGGTCCATGGCGTCCCGCACAATCCGGACCTTGCCACCCGCGCTGAGGGGCACGTAGAGCTCGAAGACCGCCAGATCGAAATTCAGGGACGTGGAGAAGAGCATCCCTTCCAGCACCTCCGGCGGAAATTCGCGCCGGCCCCAGGCGATGAAGTTGACGGCGTTCCGGTGCTCGATGGCGACCCCCTTGGGCATCCCGGTGGAGCCCGAGGTGTAGATCACGTAAGCAAGGTGTTCGGGCCCCAGCCCGACGGAGGTCCGTTCCGGATTGGTCCCGGGGCGGTCCGCCCATTCGGGCCTCTCAGACTTCAGGTCCAGCACACGCAACCGGCCTTCCTGGTCCCCGAACCGCTCCGCCAGCTCCCCTTGGGTCAGCAGGACCACCGGCGCGCTGTCCTCGAGCATGTGCCGGAGTCGTTCGATCGGATAGGCGGGATCCAACGGCACGTAAGCACCGCCTGCCTTCAGGACCGCCAACAGCCCCACCACCATCTCGAAGCCCCGCTCCGCGCAGATGGCCACCCGAGTGTCGGGCCCCACGCCGAGCCCGCGCAGGTGGTGAGCCAGGCGATTGGCCCGCTCGTTGAGTTCGCCGTAGGATAGCTCCCGCTCCTCGTGCTGGAGCGCCACGGCCTCCGGCCTCAGGGCCGCCTGGGTCTCGAAGAGCTCGTGGATGCAGCCTTCCTTCGGGAGCTCCATCCGGGTGCCATTCCAGTCCTCCAGGATGCGGCCGCGCTCCTCCTCCGTGAGGAGGGGCAGGCGGTCGGCCACGCGGGCGTCGTCGGCCACCATCGCCCGGAGCAGGGTCTTGAACTGCTCGAAATGCCGCTGGATCGTGGACGGCTCGAACAGGGACGTGGCGAATTCCAGGCCTCCGACGATGGCCCCGCCCTGCTCCCCGAGGGCCAGGGTGAGGTCGTATTTCGACGTGATGTGCGGGGCCGCCGCCAGGGGGGAGAGCTCCAGCCCCGGCAGTTCCAAGGTGCCCCCCGGCGCGTTCTGCCACACGAACATCGCCTGGAACAGAGGGCTGTGGGCCAGGCTGCGCACCGGGCGCGCGATCTCCACCACCTGCTCGAAGGGAATGTCCTGGTGGTGCTGCGCTTCCAAAGCCTGGGCCTTCACCCGGGCGAGCAGCTCGCCCACCGTGGGCGAACCCGAAAAGTCGAGGCGCAGGGGCAGGGTGTTCACGAAGAAGCCGATCAGGCCTTCGATCTCGGTGCGCCCCCGATTGGCCACGGGGGTCCCGATGACCAGGTCCTCCTGGCCCGCGAGGCGGCTCAGCAGCGCCCCCCAGGCGGCCAGCAGCGTCATGTACAGCGTCGTCCCGTGGCGCTTGCTCAGGGCCTTGAGACCCCGGGTGAGCTCCTCGTCCAGGATGCAGGCGGCGTAGGCTCCGGTGTAGTCCTGCTGGGCCGGACGGACGTGGTCCGTGGGCAGGTTCAGCATTTCGGGGACGCCCGCCAGGGTCGTCTTCCAGAAGTCCGCCTGCCGCTGCAGGACCTCTCCCGCGATCCACTTCCGCTGCCAGGCAGCATAGTCCTTGTAGTGCACCCTCAGCGGCGGCAGGGGGTCCCCCTTCCCCTTCAGGTAAGCCCGGTATAGGGCCGTCAGCTCCTTGGCCAGCACCCCCATGGACCACCCGTCGGCCACGATGTGGTGCATGGTGACGAGCAGGGTGTACTCGTCCTCCGTCTGGCGGATGAGCCGACCCCGGATGAGGGGCCCCCGCTCCAGGTCGAAGGGGGCCCGGGCCTCCTGGGTAATGAGGCGGCGGAGCTCCTCGGCCGGGTCCAAAGCCTGGCGAAGGTCGTGCTCCACCAGCTGCAGACGGTCCTCCTCCACGGGAGCGATCCGCTGAACGGGCTCGCCGTCGATGATCGTGAACGTCGTGCGCAGAGTCTCATGCCGGGCGACGATTCGCTCCAGCGCCCGGCCCAAGGCTGTGGGATCGAGGGTCCCCTTCAGATGGATTCCGTAGGGCACGTGGTAGGCCTTGCTCACGCCCTCCAGGTGGGAGAGGAACCACAGGCGCTGCTGGGCGAAGGAAAGAGGGATCCGCTCGTGCTGCCCCGTCGGCGTGATGGGGGGTAGCTCCGTCCGCCGGACGCTTTCGAGGCCGCTCGCGAACTCGGAAAGGACCGGGTGGGCGAAGACGTCGTCGACCTTGACCTCCATCCCCAGCGCTTCCCGGAGCCGAACGATGGACTGAAGCGCGAGAAGCGAGTGCCCCCCCAGGTCAAAAAAGTTGTCGTGCCGGCCGACGCGCTCGACCTTGAGCACGTCCGCCCAAATGGACGCGAGGGTCTCTTCGATCTCCCCCAAGGGCGCTTCATAGGCCCCGCTGGCGAAGGCTTCCCCCTCGGGTTCCGGCAGGGCCTTCCGATCCAGCTTCCCGTTGGGCGTCAGGGGCCAGCCCTCCACGGGCACGTAGGCCGTAGGCACCATGTATTCCGGAAGGCCCCCCGCGAGATGGGC
>CAYSXG010000383.1:0-3847 GCA_964434895.1 uncultured Solibacteraceae bacterium
GGGTCGGGGAACGGCGGGACCGGGCCGTGAGGGGATGGTTCAGGGCCCCCGGATGGTTCCCCCCCTGCTCCGCTCCTGCCAGGCGGTTTCCAGCTCCGCCTCCCGGCCCGGGGGCATCCGGAAGCGCAGGACCGAGACCCCGCCCTCGAAGGCCTGCTCGAAGACCTCCGCCTCCGGGAAGGCCCCCAGCACCGCGAAGGGGAGGTGGGCCAGCTCCGGGGGCACCCGGATCTCCCCCTCCCGCAGAAGGCGGAGCTCCTCCAGGTGGCCCCGGGCCTCGGCTTCCTGGATGGCCCCCCGGAGGCTTTCGGTGTAGGCCCGTACGAGGCCTCCGGTGCCCAGCTTGGTCCCCCCGAACCAGCGCACGCAGACCGCGATGCAGTCCGTGAGGTCCTCCCCCTCCAGCACCCGCAGCATGGGGGCCCCGGCGGTGCCTCCGGGCTCCCCGTCGTCGTCGGCGCCCCAGGCCCGCAGGGGCAGCCCCTCCCGCCAGGCCGAGCAGTGGTGGGTGGCGTCGAAGTCGCGCTTGCGCAGCCGGGCCAGCAGGGCGGAGCGCGCGTCGGCGTCCGGGGCCGGGTGCAGCTCCGTGAGGAAGACCGAGGCCTTTTCCCGGAGCTTGAAGACGGCGGGTTCGGTGGGGCGTCGGACCATCAGCGGGCGGCGGCCCGGCGGTAGAAGTCCTGGGCGTCCGCCTGGAGCTTCCGGAGGCTGCCCTGCTCGATGTACATCATGTGCCCGGCCTCGTAGTCCGCGAAGCTGAGGCGGTCCCGCCCGGAGGGCCCGAGGCCCAGGTGGTCCAGGCTGTAGCGGGTGGCGAAGTAGGGGGTGCCCAGGTCGTAGTAGCCGCTGGCCACGAAGACCCGGGTGTGGGGGTTCTTCCGCAGCCCCTCCGCCAGGGCCGCGGTGGCGTCCACGAAGCGGTTGTCCGAGCCCCAGTCCCAGGCCTTGAACACCTCGGGGTTGAGGGGGTGGTATTCCAGGTCCGTGCGGAAGCCCAGCTCCCTGCGCAGGTAGTCCTGGAAGGAGGAGGTGAAGGGGGCCAGGGTGGCGGTGCTCAGGGGGTCGAAGTCCGGCTGCTCCGCCGTGCCCCGGGCGTTCTGGGCTGTGAGACGGCCGTCCAGGCGCCCCACCATCAGGCCCCTATCCCGCAGCAGCTCCTGGTCGAAGGCCGTCATGGCCGGCCGCAGGTTGGCCTGCCGGACGTAGGTGGCCGAAAGCCCCGTAAAGCGGGCCACCTGGCCCGCCACGGCCTCCCGCTCCTCGCCCTGGAGCTGGTCCCCCCGCCAGAGGGCCTGGAGGTAGGGCCCCGCGGCGAAGGCCTCGGCGGCCTTCAGGACCGCCGCCAGGGGCTGGGCCTGGAGGTCCTGGGGCAGGCGCTTGTGGTACCAGGCGGTGGCGGCGAAGCCCGGCAGGTGGGTGGCGTAGGGCAGGTCGTTGCCCGGTTGGAAGCGGATGGCCTCGAAGTTCAGGGCGGGGCTGATGAGCAGCAGGCCGTTCAGGGCGATGCCCTTGTCCGCCAGCACCGGCGAGATGGCCGCGGCCCGCGTCCCGCCGTAGCTCTCCCCCGCCACGAAGAGGGGCGTGGCCCAGCGGTTGTTGCGGCCGAGGTAGAGGCGGATGAATTCCGCCACGGACTCCACGTCGCCCTTGTAGCTCCAGAACTTCTTGGCCAATTCGGGCTTTTCTGGGCGGCTGAGGCCGGTGCCCACGGGGTCCACGAAGACCAGGTCCGTGAAGGCCAGCCAGGAGGCGGGGTTGTCCTCTGCGCGGTAGGGCGGGGGGGCCAGCTGGCCGTCCGGCAGCAGGGTGGGGCGCCGGGGCCCCAGGCCCCCCATGTGGAGCCAGATGCTGGCGGAGCCGGGGCCGCCGTTGAAGGCGAAGGTGAGGGGCCGCTCCGGGCCGGCCCCGTCCTGGGTGTAGGCCACGTAGAAGATGCGGCCCTCCACCTCGTCCTTCTCGTTCTTCAGGGGCAGGTAGCCGGCGGTGGAGGTGTAGGCCAGGGTCTGGGGGCCCGACTTCCAGACGTGCTTGATCTGGACCGGGGCCTCCTCGACGGCCTTGGGGGCCTTCTCCGGCGCCGCCTCGGCCTTGGGGGTCTGGGCGGCCAGGGGCAGGCCGAGCGCGAGCAGGAAAGCCAACGGGGCCATGACGCCTCCTATCCGAACCGCTCTACGGTCTCGTCATTTCCTCGAGCCCGCAAGGCGCCCAGGTCCAGGTCCAGCAGGTGGGAGGTCTTCACGTTGCCCATGGCCCGCAGCATGGAGTGCTTGAGGCCCGGGATGGTGGAGCGCAGGCCCTCGATGAGCTCCTTGGCCTGCTTGCGCCGGCTCTCCAGGCTGGAGCAGCCGCAGAGGGGGCAGCCGCAGGGCACGATGGGGTAGCCCTTGAGCCAGGTGTAGCGCTGGAGGTCCGCCTCCTCGCAGGTCCCGAGGGGGCGGATCACGGTGTTCTCGCCGTCGTCGCTGGTCAGGCGCAGGGGCATGGTGGCCAGGCGGCCCTCGAAGAAGAGGTTCAGCAGCAGGGTCTCCAGCAGGTCGTCCAGGTGGTGGCCCAGGGCGATCTTGGTGAAGCCCCGCCCCTTGGCGAAGGTGTAGAGGACGCCGCGCTTGAGCCGGCTGCAGATGATGCAGGGCAGGGCCTCGGGCCTCTGGCGCACCAGGGCGTCGATGGGGGCGCCGACGACGTGGTGGGGAATGCCCCGGGCCTCGCAGGCCTCGGCCACCCGGTCGGGGTTGAAGGCGGGGAAGCCGGGATCCACCGTGAACCCGTGCACCTCGAACTTCACCGGGGCCCGCCGCCGCAGGGCCTCCAGGACTTCCAGCAGGGCCCAGGAATCCTTGCCGCCGCTGAGGCCCACCAGGATGCGGTCCCCCTCCTCCACCAGGCGGTAGTCCCGGATGGCCTCCCCGGCCCGGCGGAGGATCTTCTTCTCCAGTTTGGGGAGGCCCGCCAGGTCCGCCTCCGTGGGGGGGTGGGCCAGGGAGGGCAGGGCGCAGAGGTTGCTCATGGGCGCTCCGGGCCGGCGCCTGGGATCCGCGGCCTCATGAGAGCAGGGCCGCGCAGCCCTTGACCTTCCCGTTCTGCATCTGCTCCTGGACCTCCCGCACGTAGTCGGGGCAGGTGCAGATGGGGCAGGAGTTGCTGGAGGTCTCCGAGCAGAGGTCGGCGATGGTGGTCTTTTCCATGAAGGTGCTGATGTGCTCCTGGAGCTGCTGCCAGAGCATCCGGCTCATGGCCTCGTCCTCCATCAGCACCTCCCCGGCCCGGGCCGGATCCTGCTTGGCCACCGCGTAGAGGCCCGCGTCCGTGAGGCGCAGCACCTCCCCCACGCTCACCTGGTTGCAGGGGCGGGTGAGCACGTAGCCCCCCTTGGGGCCCCGCACGCTGGCCACGACGCCGGCCTTCTTCAGCTTGTTGAAGATCTGCTCGAGGAAGGGGAGGGAGAGGCCCTGGCGCTCGGCGATGAGGTGCAGGGGCACGGGCTCCCCGTGGCTGTGGTGGGCCAGGTCGAAAAGGGCCTGCATGGAGTAGCGGCCGCGGGCAGAAATCTTCACGGTGGCGGTCCCGAAGAACGGTTCCCCTTCATTTTGGGTTTCCTGACCTCTTTGGTCAATTTTCGAGCCCCGTCTTATGATGGCGGGGCGAGGTCCCCATGCCCCTCCTTCCCGCCCCCACGCTGGCCGCCCTCTTCGGGAGCGCCCTCCTGGCCCCCCTCGGACCCCAGTCGGAGCCCGGAAAGGAGGCCCCCCGGCCCGCCCAGGCGGCCCCCCAGGCCCAGCCCGCGGCCCCCCCCATGATTCCCCCGGCCACGAGGGGGGGGCTGCCCCTCGACAGCCAAGCCAGCCAA
>CAYSXG010000384.1:0-3843 GCA_964434895.1 uncultured Solibacteraceae bacterium
AACCTGGACGTGGCGGAGGAGTTCACCAAGCTCATCGTCAGCCAGAGAGTCTACCAGGCCAACAGCCGGGTGGTGACCACCGCCGACGACCTATTGCAGGAAACGCTGAACCTCAAGCGATGAGGACGCAGCTCCGATGAATGGGCCGGGGTTCAGCTCCCCGGCCCATATCATGTCCAGCGATCTCTTCCTTCCCACACCCGAGCAGCCGGGCCAAATCCTGGTCGTCGAGGACCAGGCGGACAACCTGCGCCTCCTGGCCCTGGGCCTGGAGGGGCACCCCTTCCGGCTCACGGCGGCCTCCAGCGGCTCGGAGGCCGTGGAACGCTGCGGCGCCACGGCCTTCGAAGGCATCCTCATGGACGTGCACCTGCCGGGCATGAGCGGGCTGGAGGCCTGCCGGAAGATCCAGGAGAGCCCCTTGAACGGGCGGACGCCCCTGATCTTCATCAGCGCCTACCGCATCGGCGGGGAGGCCATGGTGGCGGGCCTCGAGGCGGGCGGCATGGACTACCTCTCCAAGCCCTACTCCCTCCCCGAACTCCTGGCCAAGCTCCGCATGATGGTGCGCCTCTCCCGCCAGCAGCGGGCGGTCCTGGAATCCGAGCGGCAGCGGGCCCTCCTGGAGGTGGCCGGGGGGGCCGCCCACGAGCTGAGCCAGCCCCTTTCCCGGGTGCAGCTCATGGTGGACCAGTGGGAGCTCCAGGGGGCTCGGCCCACGCCGGAGCAGATTTCCCAAGTTCAGGAGATCCTGAGCAAAGTCAACGGCATGCTGCATCAATTCCAGAACCTGCGCACCTACGTGACCAAGCCCTACGCGACCGGAGAGATCCTGGACCTGGAAGAAAGCCATCGGGCCAGCCGGGGGCCCAGCGACGTCGGCTGAGGCCCCCGCCGGCCCCTGCGAGTAAACTGGGGAACGGCCCGAGGCCGTCCCGAGGTTCCATGTCCGAGCTTTGCCCCCTGTCCCCCCGCCGGAAGACCCGCCAGATCCTGGTGGGCAAGGTGCCCGTGGGAGGCGACGCCCCCATCACCGTCCAGAGCATGACCAAGACCGACACCCGGGACGTGGAGGCCACGGTCCAGCAGATCTACGCCTACGCCGGGGCCGGTTGCGAGATCGTGCGCGTCAGCGTGCCCACCAAGAAGGCCGGGGAGGTCTTCCACGAAATCACGGCCCGCAGCCCCATCCCCGTGGTGGCGGACATCCACTTCGACTACCGCCTGGCCCTGGTGGCCGCGGACGGGGGCGCCGCCTGCCTGCGCATCAACCCGGGCAACATCGGCGGCCAGGACCGCGTCCGCGCGGTGGTGGACAAGGCCGGCGAAAAGGGGATTCCCATCCGCATCGGCGTGAACGGGGGCTCCCTCGAAAAGGACCTCCTCGAAAAGTTCGGGAGCGCCACTCCGGAGGCCATGGTGGAGAGCGCCCTCCGCCATCTGGAGCTGCTCGAAAAGGAGGGCTTCTACCACACGAAGATCAGCCTCAAGGCCTCGGACGTCATCCGCACCGTCCAGGCCTACCGCCTCCTGGCCCAGCAGGTGGACTACCCCTTCCACCTGGGGGTGACGGAGGCCGGAACGCCCTTCGGGGGCACCATCCGCTCCAGCATCGGGCTCGGCATCCTCCTGGGCGAAGGCATCGGGGACACCGTCCGGATCTCCCTCACCGGGGAAGGGGAGGAGGAGTGCCGGGTGGGCCACGAAATGCTGCGGGCCCTGGGCCTGCGGGAGGGGGGGTTCCGCATGGTCAGCTGCCCCAGCTGCGGCCGGGTGCAGATCGATCTCAACAAGGTGGCCAACGAGATCGAGGCGGGCCTTAAGGAGATCAACCACGCCAACATCACTTACGCCGTCATGGGCTGCGTGGTGAACGGTCCCGGGGAGGCCAAGGACGCCGATCTCGGCGTGGCCGGCGGGGCCGGCGAAGGCCTCATCTACCGTCACGGGGAGCTCATCCGCAAGGTGAGGGAGGAGGACCTGGTCCCCGCCTTCCTGGAAGAGGCCAAGCGATTCAAGGCCGAGCGGGAAGCCGCCGCCCAGGCCTGAGACCCCGCCATGGCCCTATCAACGTCCAGCGCCGTCGATCCCCGGTTTAAAACCCTATTGAAAGAAGAAGGTCAGCCGGCGATGAACGGTGATGAACGGTGATGGTGAGAAGCCCAGTGGCTCCAGCTTTGTCATGGCTTCAGGGTCACCCCTGGGTGGTCCTCGGAGGTTACCTCCTGATCGAGGCCCTGTTGCCCGTGCGCTTCCAGCCCACCGCTTGGGCCTGCCGGGGCGCCATCCGGGCCTACCAGATGCTGCTTTCGGCCCACGTGCCCACCCAGTGCAAGTTCACGCCCACCTGCAGCCACTACGGCCTGGGCTGCGTGCGGAGGTACGGCACCCTGCGGGGGGGGATCCTGACGACCTGGCGTCTGATCCGCTGTTCGCCATTTACAAGCGGGGGAGAGGACCCCGTCCCTTAAGATGATTCCCTCCTCGCCGGGTCCCGACTCCGCGAGGTCCCCCGGACCTCGCTCGGGATCGGTGAGAAGGTCCCATTTTGTGCATGATTCCCTCCTCGCCGGGTCCCGACTCCGCGAGGTCCCCCGGACCTCGCTACGTCACCCGGCGGTCGGGACCTGGCGTCTGATCCGCTGTTCGCCATTTACAAGCGGGGGAGAGGATCCCGTCCCTTAACGCGGGCCGAAGGCCGGGTCCCGGCGGGCCAGCTTGCGCAGATTGGGGTACATCTCCTCCGCCTGGCGAAGCAGGGCCTCCGCTTTTCCGGGGCCCCGCTGCTCGGCGACGGTCCGGGCCATGTAGTAGAGGTTGAAGGTGGTGCTCCTCTGGTCCCCCTGGGGCCAGTTCCTCCAGGGCTGGCCCTGGATCCTCCGGAGGTAGCCCTCGTAGATCCGCTCCAGGCCCGCCCCGTCCTTTCGCATCCCGGCCCCCAGGCCGGCGATCAGCGCCTCGTCGGCCTGGGTGGCCCGCTGGGGGGTGGGCTGCTCGATGGCCCACCGGAAACCCGCCTCGTCGTGCTGCTCGAAGGTCGAGTAGGCCAGGATGTTGAGCAGGCGCTTTTCGCGGGGGAAGATCTGCAGGCCGGCCCTCACGCAGGCCTCCGCCTCGCGGTAGCGGCCGGACCACTGGAGGGCGTTGGCCGTGGCGATGTAGGGCAGAGGACTCGTCGGATTCAGGGACTTGGCCTTCTCCCCGGCCCTCACCGCCTCTTCCAGCTCGCCGTTCATTCCCAGGAGCACCGAAAGGCGGAACCAGATGTTCCAGTCCCGGGGGTCCAGCTCCAGGGCCCGGCGGTAGGCCAGGCGGGCCGGTTCGAAGCCTTCGGGAAGGCCGCCGAATTCCTGGATGCTCCCGATGGCCACCTGGGTCTGGGGATCGGCGGGATTCAACCGCTCCGCCTGCCGGGCCTCCCGCAGGGCCTCCGGCATGTGCCCCTGCCGGAGCAGGGCCTGGGCGAGGGCGCGGTGGCCCATGGCCAGGTCCGGCCCCAGGGCCACGGCCCTTTCCCCCATGGTCTTGGCCTCTTCCAGGAGCTTGGCCCCCTCCATGGTGCGGCCTGAATAGACCCAGCGGTTGGCCATCAGGGCCAAGGCGTCCCCCAGCAGGGCGTAGGTGGGGGCGTAGTTGGGCTCCTGGGCCAAGCCCACCCTCAGGAACTGGATGGCCCGCTCCAGCCCCGCCTCGTCGGGATTCTGGTGGATCAGCTCATCGGCCCGGGCGTAGAGTTCCCGGGTCCGGGGGTCCTTCGCGAGGGCGTTGGCGCCGATGAGGACGGCCCGGCCTCCGAGGCCCATCTCCTCCGGAAGGCGCGACCTCAGCTCCTCCTCCAGACCG
>CAYSXG010000385.1:0-3843 GCA_964434895.1 uncultured Solibacteraceae bacterium
GTCCGCGAGGGAGTCGGCCCGTATGCAGGCGGCGCTGCCGGCCAGGGCGTGGGCCGCCTCCCGGCAGGCGGGAAGGTCCCTTTCCGCCAGGGCCCGACGCAGGGTCCGCATCCGGGCCGGGGCGTGCAGGCAGTAGAGGGCGATCAATTCCCGGGTGGCCCCCGGGGAGGCCGCCTCCTCCTTCAGGAGCCCCGTGCGGTCCAGGAGCCCGTCGACAGAGGCCGAGGAGGGGGGCGGGGTACCCCCCTCCCATCGGGGCAGCAGGCTCTCCAGGGCCGCCATCAGTTCCGCGAGACCGAAGGGCTTGGCCAGGAAGCCGTCCGCCCCGGCCTCCATGAAGCGCTCGAGGTCCCCGGGCAGGGCGTGGGCCGTCATGGCCAGGATGGGCGTGGTCAGGCCCATCTCCCGCAGGGCCCGAGCGGCCCCGAGCCCGTCCAGCTCCGGCATCTGGCCGTCCAGCATCAGCAGGTCGTAGCCCCCCTCCCGCGCCTGGGCCACGGCCTCCCGGCCGTTGGGCACCACGTCCACCTCCACCCCCAGCCCCCGCAGCATGCGGGTGGCCACCTGGCGATGAAGGGGGTTGTCCTCCGCCAGCAGCACCCGGAGGGAGCTGGAGAACTCCGGGGCGGGCGTCGAGTCCGCCAACTCTTCGGGCCCCAGCCAGGGATCCAGGGGCCTCCGGATCCGGGCCTCCAGGAACTCCCTCAGCTCCCAGGCCAGGACCGGCCGTCGCAGCACCCCCGAGAAGCCCGCCCGGCGCAGGGCCTCCAGATCCCGATGCTTATGCAGAGGACAGAGCAGGACCCAGCGAAGCCCCTCGGCCTCCCGGAGCGGGGCGGCCACGAGCCCCTCCTCCATCAACACCACCTGGAAGGGCTCCCCTTCGGATTCCGCCCCCGCCAGCAGGAGCCCGGCTTCCTCCTTGGATAGGGCCGGGGAGGGGGCCGCCCCCAGGCGGGCCAGGGAGCGCACCAGGGACTCCCGGATCGCGGGCTGCTGCACGAAGACCAGCACCGGGAGCCCCTTCAGGCCCCCATTCTTGGGAATTTCCGGGGAGACCGGGGCCTTCGGCAGCTTGAGATGGGCCCAGAAGGTAGAGCCCTTGCCCAGGCTGCTTTCCAGCCCGATCTCTCCCCCCATGGCCTCCACCAGGCGTCGGCTGATGGCCAACCCGAGCCCTGCCCCTCCGTAGCGGCGGGTAATGGAGGTGTCGGCCTGGGTGAAGGCCTCGAAGAGATCGTCCTGTTTTTCCACGGGGATGCCGGGGCCCGTGTCCACCACCACGAAGCGCAGATGGAAGCGATCGCCGGGAAGGGGCTCCCCCTCCACCGCCAGGAGCACGTGGCCTTCGGAGGTGAACTTCACGGCATTGCCCAACAGGTTCAACAGCACCTGACGGATCCGGTCCGGGTCCCCGCACAGGGTGAGCCCCTCGGGGACCTCCCAGCGAAGCACCAGCTCCAGCCCCTTTTCCTGGGCCCCCAGGGACTGGAGGTCCAGCAGGTCCTCCACCAATTCCCCCACGTCGAAGGGCACGGAGCGCAGGTTCATGCGTCCCGCCTCGATGCGGGAAAAGTCCAGGACGTCGTTGAAAAGGCCCAGCAGGGCCTTGCCGGCCCTCTGGACCGTGCGGGCGCTCTCCCGCTGCTCCCGGTCGAGGCTGGAGGCCAGGAGCAGTTCCGTCATGCCCAGCAGGGCGTGGATGGGGGTGCGCAGCTCGTGGCTCATGACCGCGAGGAAGTCGCCTTTGGCCCGGCTGGCCGCCTCGGCCTCCGCCAGGGCCGCTTCCAGCTCTTTCGCCCGCCGCTGGGAGAGGCGGGCCAGCTCCTCGTTGCGACGCCTCAGCCGCCAGGCCTGGAGCCAGGCCAGTCCGAGCAACAGGGCCCCCCCTCCGAGGATCCAGGAAATCCAGCGTTCGGTGGGAAAGGGGGGGGACATGATCGGACGCGGCCCGGCTAAAGGCCCAGTCTTTCCTTCAGGTTGTGGGCGGCGGTGCGACTCACCTCCAGCTCCACCCCCTCGCCCAGGAGCACCGCGCGGCGCCCGGTAGGCAGGGTCCTCAGACCCAGCACGGATTCCGGGCGGATCATGAGGTGGCGCTGGATCCGAAGGAAGGTCAGGGCGGGAAAGGCCGCCTCCACCTCGCTCAGGGCGGTCCAGGCCGTGCGCATGCGCTGGCCCCCGGCCCAGGCATAGACCACCTGCTCCTCCACCTCGAAGTGGCTGCAGCGCCGCAGTTCCAAAAGGAGCTTGCCGTCCCCGGCCTTCACCGGGAAGCGCTGGCCCGAGGGGCTCGGCGGGAGCATGGCCTGGAGTTCGGGGCCACTGCGCCGGGGCACCTGCCGGCTGTTCAGCCGGGCGAGGGTGCGGGCCAGGCGCTCGGCCGTAACGGGTTTCACCAAGTAGTCCGCCGCCGCCTGTTCGAAGGCCGCCACCGCGTGATCGGCGCTGGCGGTCACGAAGACCACCGGGGGAGGAGCCTTCAGTTCCGCCAGGACCTCGAGGCCGGAGCCCCCGGGCATCCGCACGTCGAGGAAGAGGGCGTCCAGGGCCCTCCCGTCCCCCCACCCTTGGGCCATCCATTTCAGGAGGGCCTCCCCGTCCTCCAGTTCTGCGGCCACCTCGCAGCCGGCCTCCCGCAAAAGCCGCCCCAGGCGGCCCCGGGCCACCGGTTCATCGTCGGCCAATGCCACTCGGAGGTTCATCCCTGCATTCTCTCCTAGGACGGGCCCGGGTCCAGGGTAAATCGAGGCCCCTCCCACCCCCCCTTCCATGGACCGGTCGGCCATGGAAACCATCGGATCGTCCAGAAATTCCGAAGGTATGGGTGCGAGAAAAACGCTTCTGACCTATGCTGGTGTCCTCAAATTTCCTCAGGGTTGAAGCCAGGAACTTCAACCTCCGGGCGTCGACCCGGAAAGGCGGACCATCCGCTCCGGCACCCCGCGAGCGCCGCGATCAGCCCGCCAACGCCTCATGACTGATCCATGCGATCCGGACCGCGGTTTCCGCGAGGACCGAAGTCTTGTGTTTCAAGGAGGTGTAGCATGCAAAACCAAGGGCCCTTCGGGGCCCTTTCTTTTCGACTTGCAAAGTACATCTTTTATCGTACATTTTATTTCGTACATTTCATCCCGTACTTGAGGTCCCATGCCCATCCCCACCGACACCGAACTGGAGATTCTCCGGGCCCTTTGGGAGCTCGGCCCGAGCACCGTCAAACAGGTCCACCAGCGCCTGGGACAGGGCCGGGACCTGGGCTACACCACGGTCCTAAAGATGATGCAGACCATGCACGACAAGGGGCTCCTCCTGCGCGACGACTCGGAGCGGGCCCACCGCTACTGGCCCCTGGAAGCCAAGGCCAGGACCCAGAAGGCCCTGCTCGGGGACTTCCTGGATCGGGTCTTCTCCGGCTCGGCGGGGGAGCTGGTGCAGATGGCCCTGGGGGGCCGGAAGCTGAGCCCCGAGGACCGGGCCGAGCTGAAGGCCCTGCTGGAGGAGAAACCCAAGTGAGCGCCCTCCTCCTCCGAAGCCTGGCCCAGGACCTGGGCTGGGCCCTCCTTCATTCCCTATGGCAGGTGAGCCTGGTGGCGGGGGTGCTGTGGAGCCTCCTCACCCTGCTCCATCGGGCCTCCCCGCGCCTTCGCCACGCGCTGGCCTACGGCGCCCTCCTCGCCTCCCTGGCCTGGCCCTCCCGCACCTTCCTCGAAGCCCGGGCCCAGGGCAGCCTGCGGGTCCAGCAGGTGGTCCTCGGGACCCAGGAACCCCGCCCGGGGCCCTCCCCGGCGCCCACCCTCGACGCCCGCCTGCGCTCCCGGGCCCTCCCCCTCCTCCCCCCCC
>CAYSXG010000386.1:0-3839 GCA_964434895.1 uncultured Solibacteraceae bacterium
CGCTGCCGTCGCGGCGTGAGGTCTCGCCGAAGCAAGCGCTGGTGTCGATCCTCGTTCGCACCATGGACCGGCCCGCGTAGCTGCGCGAGACCCTCGCGAGCGTGGCGAACCAGGCCTACGAGAATCGGGAAGTTGTCGTCCTCGTGGAGGGCCCCCAGCGCCCGGGTGGTCGCCCCCCCTTCCTGCACGATGACGCGGCTGGTGCCCCGCCGCGGGTCCCCGCCGGCCAGGGTGAGGGGGATGCGCTCGCTTTGGGGGAAGGGGGCCACCATGAGGAACTGGCCGGGCCGGCGCCCCCGCGCCACCATGGGGGCCTGCACCACGAAGGACCAGGTCTCCGGGGCCAGGAGGCGCTTTTCCAGGATCAGGTAGCCGTCGGCGGTGTCCAGCTCGTTCCAGTAGATGGACTTCCCCCGGAGCAGGGGGAGCATCAGCCCCTCCTCGGTCTCGACATGGTCCAGGATCAGGTCCACGAGCTTCTGGGCCAGGCGGGTCGTGCCTTCGGGGTTCTGGACCCGGCCTTCGGAGATTTCGGACAGGAGCAGCAGCGTGTGCTGCCACATCTGGCGGTGATCCTCGAAGAGCCGCTGATGGAGGGCCTCGGCCCCGATCTCCTCCAGGAGGGGGAAGAGTTCCCGTTCCTCGGCCTCGTTGTGGGCCCGGAGCTCCGTGTAGATCCAGCGGGCCCCCTCGTCTACGCCGGCCCAGTCTCCCGCGGCCAGGGCCTCGCCGAGGCCGCGCAGGCGCTGTCGGGCCTCGTCGTGGGTGGCATGCCAGGAGGGGGCCGGGACCTCGACGGCCCAGGTGGGCAACGGGGCGCTCGGGATGTGCATGGGAACCTCCCACGGCCCATGATGGGCCGTGGGTTTGAGCCTTGATCGCATATTTAGGAAACATGTGTCCTAAATCACAAGGTCTGGACGGACCCCCTTCCCGCGGTGACCCCGATCACGTCGGGCCGCGCCATCCCTCGTTGTGACGGGGGGCACAGGCTCCGGAAGCGACATTGAGGGCGTCCCCCCCGGAGGCTGCCCATGGCCCTGAAGGAACGCCCCAGGCCCTTCCTTCTCCCCGAGTACTGCAAGGGCTGCGGCCGCTGCCTGGACGCCTGCGCCCAGGGCTGCATCTCCGCGGGCCAGTCCATCCACCCCCTCACGGGTCTAAGCCCGGTGGCGCTGGATTTGACGGACTGCAACGGATGCGGCCTCTGCATCCAGGCCTGCCCGGAGCCCTACGGCCTGCGCCCCCGTCCCGACGGCTGCGAGGGGGACTTCGAGCTTCAGGATCCGACCATCCTATTCGGGGCCAAGCCCACCACGGCCCCCGCCCCCGTGGACCTCCCCGCGGAAACCCTCCCCCTTCCCGCCCTGGGCCCCCTGGTCCTCAAGGGTACCTACGCTTCGGCCATCGGGGCCCTGCTGGCGGGTTGCCGCCACGTGTTCGGCTATCCCATCACGCCGTCCACCGAAGGCGCCGAGCTCATGGCCAAGCTCCTGCCCGACCTCGGCGGCACCTTCCTCCAGGCGGTGAGCGAGGTGGCCGCCGTGAACATGATGTACGGCTGCGGCGGCGCGGGCCTGCCCTGCATGACCTTCACCTCGAGCCCCGGCTTCAGCCTGATGCTGGAAGGCATCTCCTACATGATCGGCGCCGAGGTCCCGGGCGTCTTCGTGAACCTCATGCGGGGCGGCCCCGGCCTGGGCAACATCGCCCCGGAACAGTCCGACATCAAGCTGGCCTGCCGCGGCCTGGGCCACGGCAACACCCACGCCATCGTCCTCGCCCCCAGCACGCCTCAGGAGATGCTGGACCTGAGCCTCCTGGCCTTCGACCTGGCCTTCACGTATCGCAACCCCGTGATCATCCTGGGGGACGGCCACCTGGGCCAGATGACGGGGCGGGTGAACCTCCCCCGCCACCTGCTCCGACCGGGCCTTCCCGCCTGGGCCGTCCACGGGGACGAGGCGCACCGGCGCAACCTCATCAGCTCCATCCATCTGGCCGAGGCGGACCTGGAGGCCCACAACGAGCGGCTGAACGCCAAGTACCGGGCCATGGAAGGGGAGGCCCGGGCCGAATCCTACCTGGCCCGGGACGCGGAGGTCCTGGTAGTGGCCTGCAACACCCCCGCCCGCATGGCCAAGGGGGCCGTGGAGGAGCTGCGGGCCCGGGGCGTCAAGGCCGGCCTGTTCCGCCCCCTCACCCTCTGGCCCTTCCCCATCGAGCAGCTGCGGCCCCTAATCGGTACCGTGGAGCGCATCGTGGTGGTGGAGGCCAGCCCGGGGCAGCTGGAGGACGAGCTGCGCCTGGCCCTCAGCCGCGCGGACCTCCCGCGATGGCCCGCCCTCGATTCCGTCCGGCGCCTGGGGGGCTGCCTTCCCACCCAGGAGGAAATCGTCCACAAGGTGGCGAAGCTGCAGGGGGTGGCCTGATGGGCCCGTCGCGGAAGTTCTCGGGATCCAAGCCGAAGCCCGAAGGGTGCTTCGCAGGAGGCGAAGCATGAGCACGCAGCAGGAGAGCCTCGGCTCCGCCCCTATCGAGGGCGGGCGCCGAGCGGAGCGGAGTGCCACTTTGGCGAAGCCGAAGCCCGAAGGGTGCTTCGCAGGAGGCGAAGCATGAGCAGCGTCTTCTTCGATACCTTCGAGCGCCATGCCCACGGCGAGGGCCTCAAGGCCCGATCCACCCACTACTGCCCCGGATGCGGCCACGGGCTCGTGCACAAGTTCTTGGCCGAGGCCATCGACGAGCTCGGGGTCCAGGACCGCACCGTGCTCATCAGCCCCGTGGGCTGCTCGGTCTTCGCGTACTACTACTTCGACGTGGGCAACAGCCAGGCGGCCCACGGACGGGCCCCGGCGGTGGCCGTCGGCCACAAGACCGCCAACCCCGAAGCCATCGTCGTCAGCTACCAGGGGGACGGGGACCTGGCCTCCATCGGCCTCGCCGAGACCCTCGCCACCGCCCAGCTGGGCCTGCCCATCACGGTCCTGTTCATCAACAACGCCATCTACGGCATGACCGGCGGCCAGATGGCCCCCACCACCCTCCTGGGCCAGGAAAGCAGCACCTGCCCCGGCGGGCGCACCGAAGCCATGGGCCGCCCCCTGCGCATGGCGGAGCTGATCGCCGCCCTGGAGGGGCCCGTCTACGTCGAGCGGGTGGCCCTCTTCGACGCCAAGCAGCGCATCCGGGCCAAGAAGGCCGTCCTCAAGGGGCTGCGGAACCAGGTGGAGGGCCGGGGCTACTCCTTCGTCGAGGTGCTGGCGGAATGCCCCACCCATCTCAAGCGCAGCCCCGAGGAGGCCGAGGCCTGGGTGAGGGACTGCATGGTCCCGGCCTTTCCCCTGGGGGTGAAGAAGGACGAGGAGCGCGCCCCGGGACCCCGCCCCGGCCCCCCCTCCTTCGACGGAGATGGACTCCTCGCCTCGCTGGGGATCGGCCCCGAAGCTCCGGCGCGGGACCCCGAAGCCGCCCCGACCCGCCCCCGCCACCTCGCCTTCAAGCTGGCGGGGGCCGGGGGGGACGGGGCCCAGACCGCCGCCCTCCTCCTCGCCCGCACCGCGGTCCACGAGGGCCTCGACGCCACCCACATCCCCAGCTACGGCCCCGAAAGCCGCGGCGGCACCAGCTATGCCGACGTCCGCCTGGCCGAAGGGGAGGTGCTCGATCCCTCCTGCCCCTCCCCGGACGTGCTGGTTGCCTTCAACGCGCCCAGCCTGGCGAAATTCGGCCCGGCCGTGAAGGAGGGCGGGATGGTGATCTCGGACAGACCCCTCGTGGCCCAGCCCCCCCCCCTCCTGCGTCCGGAGGGGGGGGGAAAGGGACGGCACCCCCCTATA
>CAYSXG010000387.1:0-3822 GCA_964434895.1 uncultured Solibacteraceae bacterium
CCCCCCAGTCCGTCCTGGCCCGCCACGGCAATCCCGCCTTCCTGCTGCTCTCCCTGGCCGCCTGGCTGGGCGGGCTCCTGCCGTGGCGCCTCCGCTGGAAGGAGATGAGCCAGGAGGCCCACGAGGCCGGCATGTACCGCGGCCTGGCCGCCTGGGCCATCACGGACATCAGCCTGCTCATCCTGCTCTGGCCCCGCTGACGCCATGCTGATTCCCCAGGTTCGACCGCCCTTCCCCGTCGCCTGGGGCTTCTCGACGAAGCAGGATGGTCCCGCCTCGCTGCCTTCGCCCCGGCTCTCGCAGGTCCACGGCTGCGGCGTCGTGGAGGCCACGGGCGCCGTGCAGGAGGGGGATGGCATCTGGACCACGGAGCCCGGCCTCCGGATCGGCGTGAGGGTGGCGGATTGCGTGCCCATCCTGTTGGCGGGCCCCCTGCCCTCGGGCCCCTGGGCCTCCGCCCTCCACGCGGGCTGGCGCGGCGCGACAGCGGGCATCCTGCGCGAAGGCGTGGCCGTCTATGCCAGGCTCGGCGGCGATCCCCTGGATCTGGCGTGGGCGCTCGGGCCAGCCATCCAGGCCTGCCACTTCGAGGTGGGCGACGAGGTCATCGCGGCAGCGGCGGCGGATCCCGCCTGGCATGAGGGGCTGCGGCATGAGGGCTCTCGCGGCAAAGCCCATCTAGACCTGCACGGCTTTCTCCGCGCCCAGGCCCTGGACCTGGGGATGGATGCGCGCAGGGACGGCTCCATCGGCCTCTGCACGCTCTGCCAGCGGGAACTGCTCTGGTCCTACCGCGCCGGCGACACCCAGGCCCGCCAATGGGGCTGGATCGAGATCCTCCGGTAGAATGGACGGATGCTGAACATCTCCGACATCCGCATCACCAAGATCGAGAACGACGAGAAGCTGCGGGCCTACGCCGCCGTGGTCTTCGACGACTGCTTCATCGTGGGGGATCTCCGGGTGGTGGAAGGGGAGGACGGCTTCTTCGTGGCCATGCCCTCCCGCCGCCGCCGGGACGGCAGCTACAAGGACATCGCCTACCCCTTGAACAACGCCTTCCGCGAGGAGCTGGAGCGCCGGGTGCTCTCCGCCTACGAGGAGGCCACAGGCCGCCGCGCCATCTCCCGCATCGAAGAAGGCGAGACCGGCATCGTCCGCCCCGACCTCCTGAGCGTCGAGGAATTCGGCTTCACGCCGAAGCAGAACCCGTAGAGTTTCCACCGTTCAGAAAAGCGGGCCCTCGCGGGCCCGCTTTTTGGTTGGGGAGGAAGGATTCCCTTCCAGGCCGCGCCAATGGCGGTTCACGCACTTCCCGGCAGGGGCCCGCTCGAAGGCTCCGCTGGAGCCTTCTTCCCGACCTGCCTGGTCGCGCGCGGACTCGCCTTTGGCGATTCTCACCCTTCCTCCCAATCAAAACGGGCCCTCACGGGCCCGCTATTTTGGTTGGGGAGGAAGGATTCGAACCCTCGATACGCAGGATCAAAACCTGCTGCCTTACCACTTGGCTACTCCCCAGCGGTAAAGAGAAATCCTAGCGTTGGCGGGGGATTCCGTCCAGTTCAGAGCTTCAGGTCGATGCTCTTGTCTCCGTCCACGTTGACGCTCTCGCTGGCGACTTTTCCTGTCGCGGAGCGGATGGTGACCGTATGGCGGCCGAAGGCCACCTTCACGCTGGCTCCGTCGCTCTGCACCCCGGTTCCCCGGCCGTCGATGCTCACATCCCCCACGCCCGGATGCGTGTTGAAGGTCAGCGTGGCGAGGCCGGGAAGGGAGATCCGGGCCTCCTTGCCGCCTTCCACCGTCACGCTGTGGGATCCGGAGTAGAAGAACTTCGTGCTGCTCAACTCGACCTTGTGGGCGCCAGGGGGCAGGTCCAGCTTCGCCGCGGTCCCCTTGTCCACGCCATCCACCTTCACGTGGACCTCGAAGCCGTTGATGCGCAGGGTTCCCGGCCCGTTTGGATCCGGAGGACCCGCCACCACATTCTGGGCTGTGGTCGCGCCCGCCGGCTGGAGCTTGATGGTCTGCCCGGGTGTCTCGCCCGGCTGGAAATCAGGACTCTGGGGGGCAAAGCCTTCCTTGCTCACTGTGACCCGGTGGATCGTTCCCTGGTTCCACTGCATTGCGTGGGAGGCCTCCAAGGTCACGCCGTCCACCACCACCTTAGCGTCCTCGGGGTCGGTGAGGATGCGGACAGCGGTGGTAATGGGCTCCAGTTCAATGATCTTGGGCCAGGTATCGGCGTCGGTGAACTCCTTGTCCCAGGGCTTGAACCCCTTCGCCTCCAGGTGAATCTTGGCGCCAGGCTTGAGCCGCTGCTGGGTCGAGGTCAGCTCCTTCAGCGGCTGGCCGTCGATGGTGACGGCAGCCTTGTCCGGATCGGATTTGATGAGTACAGGCACGCCGCCCATGCGTCCCATGGCGATGAAGCCACCCGCGGCCAGGGCCACCACGACGCCGCCCAGTCCCACCCAGAGGCCCGTCCGGGAACTCTTCGCCTCCGGGATGACCATCATGGTCTCGTCGAAGGACTTCGAAGCCAGCTCGGGGATCGGGGGCTCGCCGTTCATCTTGAGGATGCCGAGCACCTCGCGGCGGTCGCTCTTCTCAATGCCCGTGGCCGCGTCCATGAGGTCGCGGATGAAGGCGGAGCATGACGGGTAGCGGTCGTCGGCCTTCTTCGCCAGTACCTTGTTGAAGACCCGCGACCAGCCCTCGGGGAGGATGCCCAGCACAGGGGGCTCGACCTCCTTGGGCGGTTCATTGACGATGCGGTAGAGGATCGTGTTGATGGAGGTGCCCGGGAAGGGCGACTGGCCGCTCATCAGCTCGAAGATCATGACCCCGAAGCTGAAGACATCGGAGCGGGCGTCCACGACGCCTTCCTTGATCTGCTCGGGCGACGCATAGCTGGGCGTGCCGAGGAAGGTCCCGGTCTGGGTGAGGCCCGCGTCCTCGCGCTTGGCGATGCCGAAGTCCATGAGTTTGGGGCGGCCATCATCGGAGAGCATCACATTGCCGGGCTTCACGTCCCGGTGCACGACGCCGAATTCGTGGGCGTGGTCGAGGGCCTCGGCGATGGCCGCCGCGATGCGGAGCTTCTCCTTGATCGAGAGGGTATTGCCCTCCTTGATCAGGGAATCGAGGGGCCTGCCCTGCACGAACTCCATCGCCAGGAAGGGCCCCACGCCCTCCTGCTCGCCCACGTCGTAGATGGCCACGATGCCCGGGTGGTTCAGGAGGCCGGACACTTCGGCCTCGCGCTCGAAACGGGCCAGGAACTCGACGCGATCCTTGTCGTTCCGGATGGCGTCCATCTTCACGACCTTGATGGCCACCTTGCGCTTGATGCGCGGGTCCTCGGCGAGCAGGACGCTGCCCATGGCGCCTTCCCCCAGGACCCGTTGCACGAGGTAACGTCCGATGGTTGTCGGGAAGTTCTGTTCCTGGGCCATGATGCTCCTGCAAGCCAATCCTACCGATAGCGAAGCCTTGAAAAAAATGGATTTTTTACCTGGATTTTCCTTATGGCCCTGGGAAAATCGAGAAACGCATGCCCTCGGCATGCCTTCCGGAGGCCGATCCCTTGATGGACCTGGTCAAAACGGTGGTGCTCACCACCTACTTCTCGATCCTGACGATCCTCAGCATCTATGGCGCCCACCGGCTCTGGATGCTCGTCCTGTACTTCCGCCACAAGAAGGACGTTCCCGTGCCCCCCGTGGGCCGCGAGTTCGAGCCCATGGTGACGGTGCAGCTGGCCATCTTCAATGAGGTCAACGTGGTCGAGCGCCTGGTGGACGCCGTCTGCCGCATGGG
>CAYSXG010000388.1:0-3818 GCA_964434895.1 uncultured Solibacteraceae bacterium
TTGGGCCCTCGCATTCCTTGCCTCCCTTGGCCGGCGCTCCCAGCGCGGCCCTTGCGATTTTTAAAACACCCTCTCAGCGCCAGCATGAGGGTGGCCGCAGCCAGGGCCGTGCTCTTGTGGACCCCCACCCGCAGCTCCGAGCGGGTGCGCAGGTCCGCCATTGGACGCAGGCAGGAGAGCGCCCGCGAAATCCCCCGCTTCAGGAGGCCGAGGATCCCCAGGGGGCCCGAGGTGTAGACCAGGGGCACGATCCTCCGGTAGTAGGTCTCCTGGCTCTTCCGAAGGGTGCCCCGCTGCCGGAAGGTGGCGAGGATGTGGTCGCGGTGCTTCCTCCAGTTGTCCCATCTCGCCACCACCGCGATGAGCAGGGGCGCGCTGCGCGCCGCCTGCTGGCCCAGGCAGGCCTCCACCGCCGCCGCCCTCTTTTCGGGACTGCGGAGGACGATGAATTCCCAGGGCTGGGCATTGGAGGAACTGGCCGCCAGGCGCGCGGCGTCCAGGCAGCGGTCCAGCACCTCCGGCGGCACCGGCTCCGGGAGGAAGTCGCGCACCGTGCGGCGCGATTCCACCGCGTCGAAAAGGCTCATGTCCATACTTCATTCCCCCAGGGCGAAGCGCAGCGTTTCGAAGGCGAGGGCCGCGTCCAGTTCCGCCCTCAATTTGTTGAATCGGGCGGAGGTCAGGGCCAGCTCCGCCTCCTGGGCCTCCACCGAAGTGATGACCCCCTCCCGGTAGGCCAGCCGGGCCACCCGGGCCTGCTCCTCCGCCACGCCCACCGCGCGCAGCTCCACCGAGGCCCGGGCCCGGGCTTCGGTGGCGTTGAGCAGGGCCGTGCGGACCTCCAGGGCGATGCCGCTTTCGGCGGCCTTGGCCGTGTGCCGGAGGGCCGTGGATTGGGCCCGCAGCTCCGCGGCCTTAGCGCGGCTCCGCAGGGGGGCGAAGCCCTCCCAGGTGAGGGCCAGGCCCACCTGGTAGAGCTGGCTTTCCTTGTTGAAGGCCTTGGCCAAGTCGTCGTTCTGCTGCGTGACTCCCGCCCTCAGGGCCAGGGCCGGCAGGCCCGAGGACCGGGCGGCCCCGCTACCCAGGTCCGCCGCCAGGGCCTGGCGGTCCAGGGCCCGGAGATCGCTGCGCTGGGCCAGGGCCCTGGCCACGGCGGCCTCCTCCGCGGGGAGCTCCCCGGGGGCCGCCACCGGGCCCAGGCGCGCGGTGCGGAAGCGGGGATCGAAGGTCTGGCTGGCCAGGGCCTCCCGGGCCACCTGGGCCCGGCTCCGGGCCTCCAGCAGGTCCGATTCGGAACGGGCCACCGCGAGGTCCGCCTTGAGCACGTCGAGCTTGGGGGCCGCTCCGGCCTCGAAGCGGCTGGCGGCCACCTTCAGGAAGCCCCGCTGCTGCTCCAGGGCCTGCTCGGCCACGCCCACCGCCTCCACGGCCTGGGCGGCCGTGAGGAAGGCGCGGGCGGCTTCGAAGGCCGTCTGCTGGCGGCTGCGCTCCAGGCCCAAACGAGTGGCCTCCCGGTCCTCCTGGGCCGCCCGGGCCTGGTCCCGCAGGGCCCCCCAGGTCCACAGGGGCTGGGTGAAGGAGGCCTGGAAGCTGTGCTTGAGCACCTGCTTGACCTCGAAGGAGGAGGCCGGGATCAGGGGCGGCGCCCCCGGGAAGCGCACCTCCAGGGGCTTCTGGCTGGGGGTGTAGAGGAAGGCCGTATCGAGGCGGCCCCAGCGGTTCAGCTCCGCCTGGCGCGCCCGGGCCTGGGCGGCCTCCAGGCCGGATTCCGCGGCCTTCAGGCGGGGCTGCTCCCGCAGGGCCGAGGCCACGGCGTCCTGGAGGCCGAGGGGGGCCTCCTGGGCCGCCAGGGTCGCAGGCAGGAGGGCGAGGAACGTGGCGGGCCGCATCTCAGGCCTCCTTGGAAGGAATGGACCTCCGCCCCTGGAGGCGGAAGGCCAGGGAAACCATGGCCGGCAGCAGCACGAGGCTGAGGGGGATGGAGGCGAAGAGGCCGAAGATGTTCACCCACCCGAAGGCGCCCCACAACCGCCCCCCCCCGAGGGTCAGGGGCACCAGCCCCAGCACGGCGGTGAGGGCCGTGAGCACCACGGGCCGGAGGCGATCCGAGCCCGCGTGGGTGACGGCGGTGAGGAGGTCCTCGCCCCGCAGCATCAGCTCCCGCATGCGGTCCACGAAGTAGATCTTGTGGTTCACGTAGACCCCGATGAGGGCGATCAGGCCCAGGAAGGCCATGAACCCGAAGGGGTTGCCCGTCACCGCGAGGCCCGTCACCGCCCCGATGAGGGCGAAGGGCACCGCCAGCATCACCACGGTGGCCAGGGTGAGGCTGTCGAACATGAGCACCAGCAGCAGGAAGATGATGACCACCGCGCCGAGGGCCGCCATGCCGAGGTTCCGGAAGCTCTTGGCCGTCTCCTCCTGGGCCCCGGCGTAGGCGAAGCCGTAGCCGGTCTCCCAGCGCTTCGCCTTCAGCCAGGGGTCCATCTTCGCGATGATGTCGTTGGGGAGCACGCCCCCCTCGATGTCCGCCGTGATCTCCACCACGCGGCGCGTGTTGCGGCGCTTGAGCTCCGCGTAGCCATGGGCCAGGCGCACCCGGCCCGCCTCCCGCAGGGGCACGAGGGAACCGGCGGTGGAGGCCACGGGGGTCTCCTCCACCGAGGCCAGGGGCCGCTCCGGCGAGGGGACGGGATCCAGCACCACCTGGACCTGGTCCTCGCCGCGGCGGAACTCCGTGGCCTTGTCCTCCCCGTACATCCAGCGCAGGGTTCCGCCCACCTGGCCCGGCGTGAGGCCGCTGCGGAGGGCCTTGTCCCCGTCCAGCTCCACCTTGGTGAGGGGGACGCTCTCCGTGAGGCTGTCGTTGAGGTTGATGACGCCCCGATGCTGGCGCAGCTGGGCCTTCACGTCCTCGGCGTAGGCCCGCAGCTTCGCGTAGTCGTCGCCGAAGACGCGGATGATGATGGGATGGGCCACGGGGGGCCCGTGCCAGAGCTCCTCCACCACCACGTTCACGCCCGTGAGGCCCCGGAGCTTCTCCCGCAGCCGCCGGGCGGCCCGGTCCGACGGGACGTCCTTGTTCAGGCGCACCAGGACGTCGGCGATCTCCTCGCTCTTCCGTCGCGCGAGGCGGCCCCCGAAGATCTGCGGGTAGCCCGAACCCACCAGGGCCGAGGTGTCCACCACGCCGGGCTCCTGATGGATAAGGGCCAGGGCCTCCGTGGCCTTGCGGGCCGTGACCTCCAGCTTGGTGCCCTTGGGCAGCTCCAGGAGCACGAAGAGGGCGGGCTTCTGGGCCTTGGGGAAGAATTCGAAGCCGATCTTGGGCAGCAGCATCAGGCTGCCCGCCAGCAGGAGGACCGCCGGGACGATCACCTTGAGGGGGTTGGCCATCACCCAGGGGATGTAGCGGATGTACTGCAGCTTCATCCAGCGGATGGCGGCGTTGTGTTCGCCGTGCTGGGCGTCGGCGCTGTCGTCCGTGCGGGCGAAGGGCTCGGTGTCCGGGATATCGGGCACCCCTTCGGGCTTGGGCAGCAGGAAGGTGCTGGCCCAGGGCGTGAAGAGCTGGGCCACCAGGAGGCTGGTGACCAGGGCCAGGATCACGGCGGTGGGCAGCCCCTTGATGAAGAGGCCCGTGGAGCCCCCCATGAAGAAGAGGGGCAGGAAGGAGGCCACGGCCACGGCGGTGGTGCCGTTGTTGGCCCAGAACACCCTTGCGGTGCCCAGCACCGCGGCGCGGAGGGAGGAGACCCCCTTGTCCCGCATGACCTGGATGCTTTCGGTGACCACCACCGCGTCGTCCACCAGCAGGC
>CAYSXG010000389.1:0-3816 GCA_964434895.1 uncultured Solibacteraceae bacterium
CGTCCCCCCGGGATGAAGGGCTCCCCATCCTCGGCATCGCGTCACCGTTCTGGAACCCCGCCCCAGCGTTGAGGGCCTCCCATTCCACTCGACCCCATCCCTTCATTCGTTGAGGTAGCTATGCCTTCTTTCCATGACGTCTGTTTAAATCCTCGCCCGTGGTCACGGAGCCGGGGGGGCTCCCCGTTATCTCCGCGCCTTCGGGGCGGAGTGGCCCTGCGGATCGTGGCGGCGGCCGCCTTGCTGGGCCCGGGCTTGGCGGGTGCGCCCCTGCACGGAGCGTCCCCGGCGGGGCCTGCCGCGGTCAGTCCGGCCGCGGCGCCGAGCGGTCTGAGCTATGGCTGGAACCCGGCGGTCTACCTGCGGAACGCAGCGATCGCGCCGAACAGACCCACCAGCGGCGGCGGCGCGCCCACCTCCTACGCGGTCTCGCCGGCCCTGCCGGCCGGGCTCAGCCTCGACCCGAATAGCGGTGTCATCTCGGGAACCCCCGCCGCTGCGACGGCCGCGAGCGCCTACACGGTGACGGCGAGCAACGCCGGCGGCAGCACCAGTGCGGTACTGAACCTCACGGTCCAGGACCTGCCGCGGGTGGCAACGCCGAAGCTGTACCTGCCCTTCGACGAGGGGTCGGGCTTCGTGCCCTTTGACGCCAGCGGATCGAACGTCGCGGCCACGCTGAATGGGGCTCCGAACTGGATCCAGGGGAAGTACGGCACGGCCATGAACTTCGCCGGCAGCACGAAGGTGGTGCTGCCTTCGCCCCTGCCTCTCGCGCCGAGCTACACGATGGCCACCTGGTTCCAGGCGCCGCTGCCGGCCACGGGCACCTGGCATAGCCTGGTCAACGCCGGGGCGGGCTCGGACGACCACGTGGTGATCGTGAAGGACGACCAAGTCAGCTTGGGAAGCTTCGCGACCCCGTCGAACGTCTTTTACGACAGCGGGTTCCGCATGAACACCCTCTCGCCCGGCTGGCACCACCTGGCGGCGGTGGGCCAGGGCGGAACCACCCGCTTCTACATCGATGGCGCGCCGGTGGGGAACGTCATTCCCTGGCAGTCCACCAGCAACGTCAAGGTGATCGGAAGCTCCGGCCCGGTGGATCAGGCCTTCGGGGCCATCGACGATTTCCGGATCTACGACGCGGCCCTCAGCGCGACGGAAATCGGCAGCCTCGTTAACGGTCCGCACCTGAACCTCAGCCCGGGTGCCGCCACGGTGGCGCCCGGGGCCCAAAGGCCCTTCACCGCCACCGTGGCCAATGCCGCCAGCGGGGCCGTTACCTGGGAGCTCCCCGATCCCGGCAGCGGCGCCATCGCCGCCGATGGGACCTATACCGCCCCGCTCACGCCCACCCCCACGGGGGCCACCTTCCGGGTCCAGGCCCGCAGCGTGCAGGATCCCACCCAGACGGCCATGGCCCACGTGACGGTGGGAGCCGCCTATGCCCGGCCGGTGCTCTACCTCCCCTTTGATTACGGCTCGGCCGGAGATTTCAGCGGCGCCAATCGCGCAACGGTATTGTCCGGTAACATTAACAACCGCTGGGTCCCGGGGAAATTCGGCACCGCCCTGAACTTCACCGGCTACGAGAAGCTGACCCTCACCCCGGCAATCCCGCTGGCGTCGAGCTACACGATCGCCACTTGGTTCCAGGCGCCGCTGCCGATCACGTGGCAATGGCATACCCTGGTCAACGCCGGGGGAAACTCGGACGACCATGTGGTGGTCGTGAAGGACGACCAAGTCAGCTTGGGATGTATCGAGATCTCGGCAGGCGCCGGAGTCTTTCACGACAGCGGATTCCGGATGAACACGCTGTCCCCCGGTTGGCACCACCTGGCGGCGGTGGCCTCGGGCGGGAGCACCCGGTTCTACATCGACGGCGCGCCGGTGGGGAACGCCATTCCCTGGCAATCCACCAGCAACCTGGCCACCGTGGGGAGCTCCGGGTCGATGAACCAGCCTTGGGGTGTCATCGATGATTTCCGACTCTACGACTCGGCCCTGAGCGCCGCGGACCTGGCGGCCCTCGTGAATTCCTCCCCGGTGGCGGCCTACCCCCTCGCGGTGACGCTGCCCCCGAGCTACTCCCAGCGCTTCCTGGCCAACGTCGGCAGCCAGGCCAACGGCCCCGTCACCTGGGAGCTGCCGGATCCTGGAAGCGGAACCATCACCCCCGATGGGGTCTACACCGCCCCCGCCGCCTCTCCGGGCACCCCCTTCCGCGTGCTGGCCCGCAGCGTCCAGGATCCCAACCAGGTAGCCATCTCCGCGGTCACCGTCGACGCCCCGGCCCCGCTATCGCCGACGGTGTACCTGCCCTTCGACGAGGGGGAGGGCGATACCACCCTGGAGGCCAGCGGGTCCAACCGCGTGGTCACCCTGAACGGCGATCCCCACTGGCTGCCCGGGAGGTACGGAGCGGCCATGAACTTCATCGGGAATACGGCGCTGACCCTGCAATCCTCCCTTCAGTTGAATGCCAAGTGGCCCGCCAATTGGACCTTCTCCACCTGGTTCCAGGCCCCCCTTCCCGCAACGGGACTCCCGCACACCTTGGCGGGCTTCGGCAGCGACCGGGCCGTGGCCGTCGATGCGGACCAGGTCCGGCTGGGGACTTACGACGCCACGTCCTACCGCTTCTACGACAGCGGGTTCAAGATGAACACCCTCACCCCCGGGTGGCACCACCTGGCTGCGGTCGGCGAGCTGGGGACGACCACCCTGTACATCGACGGCGCCGCCGTGGGCAGCGCGATCCCCTGGCAGACCGTGGGCGGGAACGGGAACCTGTCCATGGTCGGGAACCAGGTCGATGCATCTGGAACGTACATGCCCTTCGGGGCCATCGACGATTTCCAGTACTACAACCGGCGCATGGGACCCGGCGAGGTCCTCGCCCTCTACCGCGGTCCCCAGGTCACGGTGTCCCCGTCCGGCCTGGTGACGCTGCAGTCGGGCCAGAGTCAGGCCTTCAACGCCACCCTCGCCGGCACCTCCGACACCGCCCAAACCTGGACGGTGCTGGAAGGCCCCGCCGGAGGAGTGGTGGACGCCAGTGGGCTCTACACCGCGCCGGCCACGAACACCGGCGTCTTCCATGTGCAGGTGAGGTTCCATGCGGATCCCACCGCCACCCGCACGATGACGGTGCAGGTGGTGAGCCCGCCCAACCTGGTCACCCTCAGCCCCGGCTCGTTGGAGCTCGGCCCCGGCGGAACGGGGGCCTTCACCGCGTCCACCAATGGCACCCCGGTCACCTGGAGCGCCTCCGCCGGCGCCATCGCCGACCTGGGCCGGGCTGCCAGCCCCAATGCCTGGTTCGCCCGCGTGACCGCGCCCAATACCGCCGGCACCTACACGATCCGGGCCACCAGCCAGCAGGACCCCACCGTTTATTCCGAAGCCACCTTCACGGTAAGGCCCCAGACCGGCACGGACACGGCCTTCAGCTACGACGAGAACGGCAACCTCAGCAGCGATGGCAGCCGAAGCTTCGAGTGGGACGCGGAGAACCGCCTGGTGGCCGTCACCTTCCTCGCCACCGGGCATCGCACCGAATTCGCCTACGACGGCTTCGGCCGGCGCATCCAGATCGCCGAAAGGGACAAGGACGCCCAAGGCAACCTGACCCTGACCCGCAACAAGCTCTACGTGTGGTCCGGGGATCGGATCAAAGAGGAGCGGGGGCTGGATCTCCTGACGGTCACCAAGCGCTATTTCGAGCAAGGCTTCCTCGACACCGACGGCACGGCCCTCTACTACACGAGGGATCACCTCGGCAGCATCCGAGAACTGACGGATTCCACC
>CAYSXG010000390.1:0-3814 GCA_964434895.1 uncultured Solibacteraceae bacterium
CCGGGCTCCGTGAGGCCCCAGGCGCCGATGGCCTTGCCGCTGGCGAGGGGCACCAGGTACTTCTGCTTCTGGGCCTCGCTGCCCATGGCGTAGATGTGGTTGGAGCAGAGGGAATTGTGGGCGGCCACGCTGATGCCCACGCTGCCACAGACGCGGCTGAGCTCCTCCACCACCACCGCGTACTCGATGTAGCCCATGCCCGCGCCGCCGTACTCCTCCGGGAAGATGACGCCCATCATGCCCATCTCGCCCAGCTGCTTGATGACGGCCAGGGGATAGGTCTTCGCCTCATCCCACTCCATCACGTGGGGACGGATCTCCTTTTCGGCGAACTTGCGCACCTCCTCGCGGAGGGCTTCGACGTGATCGGGCAGGGTGAAATCCATGGTTTCCTCGGGGTCGAAAACCCCAGGGTAGCCCCTTCGCCCCGAAAATTCAGTTCCAGTTTATGGGTCTATAAATATATTTTATGGCTTAGCGGTTCTGAGCCACGGTGGTCTTTCCGTCCAGCTTCTGGATGAGGACCTTCTTCTTGAGCAGGTCCGAGGCTTCGGGAAGGAGGGAGAGGGCCTTCTGGACCTGGGGATCCTTGACCGCCAGGAGCTTGAAGCCGGCCTCCACGCCGTAGGACACGTTCTGCATCTCCAGGGAGAGCTGGTCCCGCATGTCCTCGAGGTTGTCCTTCCACTCCGCGTCCGTGACGGGGATGCTCTGGGTCCGGAGCCAGTCCCGGAAGCGGGCCATGGCGGCGTCGTCGGCCGGCTGCCCCTGCTTGACCCCGAACTTCTCCTTTTCCACCACCGCGTACTTGAAGAAGGCCCCGGTCCGGAAGCGCATCCCGAGGGTGAAGGTGCCGATCTTGGCCTGCTCCACCTTGTAGTCCGGCGTGATGCCGCCCCCTCCGTAGACCGTGCGGCCGAGGTCCGTCTTGAATTCCGGCCCCTGGGGGCCCTCCTCCTTGACGTCCTCGGGGTTGTAGTAGTCGTCCAGCCCGTGGGTGTAATCCCGCTGGATGCTGCGCCCCGAAGGGGTGTAGTAGCGGGCGGTGGTGAGGGCCAGGCCCCGGCTGTGCCCGATGGTGATGACGCTCTGCACCAGCCCCTTGCCCCAGGAGGTCTGGCCCACCACCAGGCCTCGGTCGTGGTCCTGGATGGCCCCGGTGACGATCTCCGAGGCGGAGGCGCTGGTGCGGTTCACCAGCACCACCATGGGGAAGGGGTCCAGCACCGAGCCCCGGGGGGCCCGGATCTCCTGGGCGTCCCGGCCGTCCCGACCCTTCTGGGAGACGATGAGCTCCCCCGGGCCCAGCAGCTGGCGGCAGATGCCCACGGCGCTGTCCATGACCCCGCCCCCGTTGCCCCGGAGGTCCAGGATCAGCTCCTTCATGCCGCGCTGCTTCAGGTTCTGCACCGCCTTCTCGAACTCGTCCGACGTGGTCTCGCCGAAGTCCCGGATGAGGATGAAGCCCGTGGTGGGAGTGAGCATGAAACTGTAGTAGACGCTGTTGGTGGGGATCTCCCCGCGGGTGAGGCTGAACTTGAGGGGCTCGCCGAAGCCCGCGCGCTGGATGGCCACCTCCACCACGGTGCCCTTGTCCCCCCGCAGCTTCTGCACGGCCTGGGTGTTGGTCCAGCCCTCGGTGCTCTTCCCGTCGATCTCCTTGATGGAATCCCCGGGGCGGATGCCCGCCTTTTCGCTGGGCCCCCCGCGCACCACCTGGACCACCACGATGCCGTCCGGCTGCTGCTGGATGATGGCGCCGATGCCGAAGAAGGAGCCCCGCTGGTCCTCCCGGAGAAGGCGGAATTCGCTTTCGTCCATGTAGTTGGAGTGGGGATCCAGGGTGTGGAGCATACCCTGGAGGGTGGCGTGGGTCATCTGCTTGGGGGTGGGGGGCTCCACGGTCTCCTTCTGAATGAGGCCCATGACCTCCGTGAGGGTCTCCAGGCTGCGCTGGCGGGCCCGCTCGTCCCCGCTGCGCCCGGCCAGGGGGGCGTAGACCGAGGCGGTGCCGAGCACCACCATCCACATCCAGTGCCGGGAAAACATCCTCGCCATGCCGTCCATCCTTCCCTGCTGGTCCATGGGACCTTCCGCTCTATCCCTTGAATTCCTGACCCCTCAGGTCCCGCCCACGGAGGGCCGCGCCCTCGAAGCCCCGGATGATCTCGGAGGCGTCGGGGATCATCCGCTCCCGGCGGGCCCGCGTGGCCCTCACGATGGACTCCAGCTCGCCGTAGGCCTGGTCCAGGCTCTCGTTCACGATGAGGAAGTCGTAGGCGTGGTAGAGCTTGAGCTCGTGCAGCGCGTGCTGCATGCGCATCAGGATCTGGTCCTCCGTATCCTTCCCGCGGTGGCGGATGCGCCGCTCCAGCTCGTCGGCCGAGGGGGGCATGATGAAGACCATCACCGCGTCGGGGATGGCCCTCCGCAGGTTCAGGGCCCCCGTGGTCTCGATGTCCAGGATCAGGTCCATGCCGGTTTCCAGCACGTTCTCCATCCAGGCCCGTCCCGTGCCGTAGCGCCGGTTGTAGACCTCCACCCACTCCACGAATTCCCCGGCCCTCACCATGGACTCGAATTTCGCGTCGTCCACGAAGAAGTAGTCCCGCCCGTCGATCTCCCCGGACCGGGCGGGGCGCGTGGTGAAGGAGGTGGAGAAGATGATCCCGTCCGTGGTGCGCACCAGGCGCTGAGTCAGCGTGGATTTCCCCGTCCCCGAAGGGGCGGAAATCACGAAGACGTTGCCACGATGAGTCAGCACGGGATCCCCAGGTCCCCCATCCTACCCGACCTCCGAAGGGGGCCGTGGGGGAAACCCCGTCCGTGGTCCGAAACCCCCCGGCCCCGGCGGAGGGCTTGTCCGCCCCCCCTTCCGGCCCCATACTCGTCCTTCCCCCAGTGGGCCTTTCGCGGAAGGCCGCCTTCGGGGGGCGCGTGACACTCTGGGGGTGACCGGTTTCGACAGGTTTCGCTTCGAGGTGCCGGGTGCAGGCGGGGGTTGGTCGGATGGCCCCCTTATCAATCCGCCCAAACAAAACTGCCAACGATAACTTCGAACTGGCTCTCGCCGCTTAATTTTTTAAACGACGAGCGAGTCCCCGCGATCTCCGGGTAGCGGGCTCGTTAAACCTCCCGACGGGTGACTTCGGTCTGCCGAAGGGAGGCACCGGATGGGCCGCGGGGATCGCCCCCGCACCGCGGCCGAGACCCGGGGGCAAGCCTCCCGAGCGGCTCGTCCGCTCCCCGCCGGGAGGCCCCAAGAGCGGACCAAGCCTGTGAAGAGCCTCCACCTCACGTTTCTTGGACGCGGGTTCGACTCCCGCCACCTCCACCAAAAGGGGCCCCATCGGGGCCTTTTTTGGTGGAATTGCCGCTGCGGGCAGGTAGCGCCAGGGAAGGACGCGCGAGCGTCCGACCCGGTCCGGCGCAGCCGGAGGCGAGTGCCCAGCAGCGGCAAGCCGAGCCCAAACTTGGCCCTTTTTGTGGGTCAAAGCCCCTGGTTTGGTTGGGCCGCTTGGACCGACCATGGTTCCTCGAGGGGTCCATTCCCGGCCTCGATAGCTCCCCGAAAGGATCCTGCATGCCCACAGAGATCGGCCAGGTGGAGGCCATCTTCCGCTATCCCGTGAAGTCCATGGCCGGCGAAGGGCTCGAGGTCGCCGAGCTGGGTTGGCACGGCCTCGAGGGCGATCGGCGCCTGGCCTTCCGGCGCATCGAGGACCACAGCGGGTTCCCCTGGCTCTCGGCGAGCAAGCTTCCCGATCTGCTCCGCTTCACGCCCCTCCGCCGCGACGGCGCTCCGGGAGGCCTG
>CAYSXG010000391.1:0-2998 GCA_964434895.1 uncultured Solibacteraceae bacterium
CGCGCCGGGGAGCACCGCCTGGACCGTGGCCAGCTGGAGGGACCTGGGCTATCCCGTGGAGGTGATCCACCTCGGGGAGCTGGCCGGGGGCAGCGCCGAGATCCAGGCCGCCGGAAAGCCCCGGCCGCCGCGCCCCCTTCCCCCCCTGCCCGGGGGCCTCGAAAGCCGGATCATGGTGCTGCTCTTCGCCGACGTGGTGAATTTCAGCAAGCTGCAGGAGACCCAGATCCCCCTCTTCGTGGAGCACTTCCTGGGGGCCATCCGGGAACTGGAGGAGGGCCTGGAAAGGCCCCCCTTCCAGCGGAACACCTGGGGGGACGGGCTCTTCTTCGTGTTCGAGGACGTGGCCCAGGCGGCCCGCTTCTCCCAGGACCTGGTGAACAAGATGGGCCGGACCCGATGGAAGCCCCTGGGCCTCCCGGAGGGCATGAACCTGCGGGTGGCCCTCCACGCGGGGCCGGTCTACGTGGGCACGGACCCCGTCACGGGCCGCACCACCTGCTTCGGCTCCCACGTCAACCGGGCCGCCCGCATCGAGCCCATCACCCCTCCCGGCCAGGTCTACGTGAGCCAGGCCTTCGCCTCCCTGGCCACGGCCCAGAACGTGGTGGACTTCTCCTGCGAATACGTGGGGCAGCTGCCCCTGGCCAAGGATTTCGGGACCTTCCCCATGTACCTGCTCCGAATGGTGGAGTGAGGCGGGGGATCGGCCGAAGAGGTGGCCGGAGGCGGCATGGACGAGGGGTTCTGGCAGCGGGAATTCGACGGTCAGGCCCCCCTCCGCCATCTGTTCGAGCGGAGCGCCGACGCCATGCTTCTGCTGGACGCGGCCACCCGCCAGTTCGTGAAGTACAACCCGGCGGCCCTCGAGCTGCTCTGCTGCACCCCGGAGGAGGTGAGGTCGGCCCACCCGGCCCTCCTCTCCCCGCCCCGCCAGCCGGACGGGCGGGACTCCTTCGAGAAGGCCGACGAGCTGATCGCGGAGGCCCTCCGGGCCGGCAGCCACCGCTTCGAATGGGTCCACCGCAGTCCCCACCGGGAGGACTTCCTGGTGGAGGTCCTGCTCACCGCCCTCCAGCCCTCCGGGGGGCCGTGGATGCTGGCGGTGTGGAGGGATATCACCGAGCGGACCCGCGGGGAGGAGGCCCTTCGCCAGGCCCAGAAGCTGGAGTCCCTGGGGGTCCTGGCCGGGGGCATCGCCCACGACTTCAACAACCTGCTGACCGCCATGCTGGGCAACCTGAACCTGGCCCGGCTCAAGCTCCCCCCGAACGAGGACGTGGATCCCCACCTCGAACAGGTGGAGAAGGCCGTGGCCCGCGCCTCGGACCTCACCCGCCAGATGCTGGCCTACAGCGGGAAGGGGCGCTTCCAGATCCATCTCCTGGACCTCAGCCTCTGCGTGCGGGAGATGGCGGAGCTGCTCCAGGTGACCCTTTCCAAGCGGGTCCGCCTCACGGTGGACCTGGCGGAGCCCCTGCCGGCCATCGAGGCGGACGCCGCCCAACTCCAGCAGGTGATCCTGAACCTGGTGACCAACGCCTCCGAGGCCGTGGGGGACGAGGAGGGCTCCATCACCCTGAGGACCGGCTGGGTGAGCCTGGACGGCGAGGTGATCCAGCGGGACTTCAAGGGCCAGAACCTGCGCTCCGGGGCCTACGTGAGCCTGGAGGTGCGGGATACGGGATGCGGCATGGGCCCGGACGTGCTGACCCGGATCTTCGACCCCTTCTTTTCCACCAAGCAGTCCGGCCGGGGCCTCGGGCTTTCGGCCCTGCTGGGCATCCTCCGGGGCCACCAGGCGGGCTTTCGCATCGAAAGCCAGGTGGGCGTGGGCACCCTCTTCCAGGTCTACTTCCCCGCCAGCGGCAGCCCCCTGGAGGCGGCGCCGCCTCCGAAGCCCTCGAAGGCGGCCCGGGCCTCGGGGACGGTCCTCCTGGTGGACGACGAGGCCATGGTGCGGCGGAGCGGCCGGGCCATGCTGGAGAACCTGGGTTTTTCCGTGCTGGAGGCCGTGGACGGCCAGGACGCCCTCGAGGTCTTCGAGGCCCACCGGGACCGGATCCGGTGGGTGCTCATGGACCTCACCATGCCGCGGATGGACGGCTACAGCGCCTTCCTGGCCCTCCGGGGCCTGGACCCGGCCGTGAAGGTGGTCCTGAGCTCGGGCTGGACCCACGCGGAGGCCACGCCCCGCTTCCGGGAGCATCCCCCCACCGCCTTCATCCCCAAGCCCTACTCCCTGAAGGACGTCCAGGCCACCCTGGAAAAGGCGGGCCTCCTGGCGCCGGCCCCCTTGAAGGCCTAGGACGAAGCAAACGCCGCGAGGAACCACGCCCTGGCGCGAAGGGCCCTTCGGGCCTCGCGCATGCCCACTTGTGCGCCCGTCCTCCGGCGGGGTGCACTATGCTCGGGCATGGAATCGATTCCCGTTTCGGACCGGGTCCGGGTGCCCGAAGGCGCCCTGAGCTGGCGCGCCGTGCGTTCCGGGGGGCCCGGCGGGCAGAACGTGAACAAAGTGGCCTCCAAGGTGGAGCTCCGGGTCCGCCTGGAGGGCATCGAGGGCCTGGACCCGGAGGCCCTGGAGCGCCTGCGCCACCTGGTGCGCAACCGCCTGGACGGGGAGGGGCGCTGGCTGGTGGTCAGCGAGCTCACCCGGGACCAGCTCAAGAACCTGGAGGACGCCCGGGAGAAGGTCGCGGCGGTCATCCGCCAGGCCCTCGTCCGCCCCAAGCACCGCCACGCCACCCGCCCCACCCGGGGCAGCCAGGAACGGCGGCTGGAGGCCAAGAAGCGGGCCTCCGCCCTCAAGCGCACCCGGCGCGGGGAGGACTGAGCCATGGCCACCGAGACCTACCGGGTCGAAGGCATGACCTGCGCGTCCTGCGTCCGGCGCGTGGAGGGGGCCCTCCGGGCGGTGCCCGGCGTCCAGGAGGCGCGCGTGAACCTCGCCCTGGAGGAGGTCCTCGTCACCTCCCAGGGCGTGGACTTCCCCCGC
>CAYSXG010000391.1:3008-3814 GCA_964434895.1 uncultured Solibacteraceae bacterium
CTCGAGGAGAAGTTTCGCTACGACCCTACGGATATTCTGGGTCGCAAACCCGAGAACCGCACGCTGGGCATGCTGCTGCGCAGCCACATCGGCACCTGCGCCAACCTGCCTGATCTTTACTATGCGGTCGCGGAGCGGCTGGGTTACCCGATCTCGATGGTCGAGGGACCGCAGCACGCCTTCCTCCGCTACGAGCTCGGCGGCGGCCGGCACATCAACATCGAGGCAACCACCCAGGGCGGGGATTTCCCCCGCCTCGCCCGGGCCGTGGAGGCCAAGGGCTACCGACTGGAAGCTCCGGAGCGGGCCCCGGCCCCCGAAAGCCGCGCCCTGGGCCTGCGCGCCCTGGCGGCCGCCCTCCTCTCCCTGCCCCTGGTGGCGCCGATGGTGGTCCCCCTGCGCCTGCCCTGGGGGTCCCAGGCCCTCCTGAGCGGCGCCGTGGTCTTCGGGGCGGGCCTCCCCTTCTTCGTCCACGCGGTCCGCCTGGCCCTCCGCCGGGAGGCCAGCATGGACACCCTCGTGGCCCTGGGGGCCGGGGCCTCCTGGGCCTTCGGACTGGCGGAGGGGCTGCGGGGGGAGCACCACCTCACCTTCGAGACCGCCGCGGCCCTGGTGGCCTTCCTGCTGGTGGGCCGGTGGCTGGAGGCCCGGGCCCGGGGCAGCGCCGTGCAGGACCTTCGGGACCTGGTGGGCCTCGCCCCGGCCACCGCCCTGCGCCTCACGGAGGCCGGCGAGGAGGAGGTCCCGGTGGCGGAGCTGAGGCCCGGCGACCGGGTGCGGATCCGGCCCGGGTCGGCCATCCCCGT
>CAYSXG010000392.1:0-3804 GCA_964434895.1 uncultured Solibacteraceae bacterium
CTGATCCTGCTGAACACCTGCTCCATCCGAGAAAAGGCCGTCCACAAGGTCTATTCGGAGCTGGGCCGCCTGCGGGTGGAGAAGGGCAAGCGCCCCCTGATGGTGGGGGTGACCGGCTGCCTGGCCCAGCAGGAGCAGGAGGCCCTCTTCAAGCGGGCCCCCCACATCGACTTCGTGCTGGGCACCATGGCCCTGCAGCAGCTGCCGCGCCTGGTGGAGGAGGCCAAGGCCGGCAAGAAGCAGGTCATCGATGCGGGGGAGTACCCCGACAACCACCTCTTCCCCCCCGAGGTGGCCCGCCGCCGCAGCACGGCCAAGGCCCTGGTGACCATCATCGAGGGCTGCAACCACGCCTGCACCTACTGCATCGTGCCCACCACCCGCGGCGCCGAGCGCAGCCGCCCCTGGGAGGACGTCGTCGCCGAGGTCCGGGACCTGGTGAAGGCGGGGTACCGGGAGGTGGAGCTCCTGGGCCAGAACGTGAATTCCTTCCAGGGCGGATGCACCTTCGCCGAGCTCCTGGAGCGCGTTTCCGAGGTGGAGGGGCTGGAGTGGATCCGCTTCACCACCAGCCATCCCATGAACTTCACCCGGGAGCTGGCCCGGGTCCTGGTGACCAATCCCAAGATCGCCCCCTTCCTCCACCTGCCGGTGCAATCGGGCTCCAATACGGTGCTGAGGCGCATGCTGCGCGAGTACACCATCGAGGAGTACCTGGAGCGCCTGGGCTTCCTGGGGGAGGGCCGGGCGAGGATGGCCCTCAGCACGGACTTCATCGTGGGCTTCCCCGGCGAGACCGACGAGGACTTCGAGGCCACCCTGCGGGTGCTGGAGACCGTGAAGTACGACGCCTCCTTCAGCTTCATCTACAGCCCGCGGCCCGGGACCCCGGCCCTGCGCCTGCGGGACGACATCCCCCAGCGCGTGAAGACCGAGCGGCTGATGAGGCTGCAGCAGCGCCAGGCGGAACTCAGCCGCGCCAGCAACGAGGCCTTCGTGGGACGGAGCCTCCGGGCCCGGATCGAAAGCCACGGGCCCACCGAAGGGGGGCACTGGAGGGCCCGCACCGGCGAATGGAAGGTGGTGCACCTGGAGGCCGGGCCGGGCCGGGAACTGCCCTTCGGCGCCCTGGTGGACGTGAGGATCACGGGCTCCAGCCCCCACTTCCTGGCGGCTGAGCTGGCCTGAGGGAGGACTAAGCCTCCTTCATGCGAGGCCCGTAGACGGGGTCGAAACCTTCCGAGGAAAGCCCGCCCCCAGCCTTTGCCCGAGCCGGAGCCCCCGATGCCGACCTTCCTTCCCCCCGCCCTGCTTCGATGGACCCTGGCCCTGGGTCTGCTGTGCCCTCGCCTGGCGTCGGAGGAGGCGTCCCTGCCGGAGCCGAAGGCCCTGCTCGAGCGGGTGATCGAGGCCACCAAGGCCCTCGAATCCGCCCGGAGCTCCTACACCTACATGGAGGAGAGCATCGAGCGCAAGCTGGACAGTCGGGGGAACGCGAAGGAGACCACCGTCCAGACCTTCGAGGTGACGCGGGTGCCGGGGGGGGAGGTGCGGCGCCTGATCTCCGAGAACGGGCAACCCCTTTCCGCCGAAAAGGCCCAGGCCGAAGAGGTCAAGGTGCAGGCCAAATTGAAGGAGCTGCTGGAACCCAAGGAGCCCAAGAAGGAGAAGAAGAAGGACAAGGACGAGGAGTTCACCCTTTCGGACATGCTGACGGTCCTGGAGGTGTCCAAGCTGGAGCGGAGCACCGTGGAGGGCCGTTCCGTGATCTCCATGGAGATGCGGCCCCGGAAGGGGGCGAAGACCTCGGGCCTCAGCCAGCGCCTGGCCTCGAAGCTGGAGGCGCGGATCCTGGTGGACGAGGCCAGCTCCCAGGTGGTGAAGGGCGAAGGGCGCTTGCTCGATAGCTGCTGGGTGGGATGGGGGATCTTCGGCTCCCTGGCCCCGCCCACGGCCTTCACCTTCGAGCAGGCCCAGGTGGGCGAGGGGGTCTGGATGCCCGTGTCCGGGACCTTCACCGTGCATGCCCGGGTGGTGGTGGTGCCCGTGCACATGGAGATGAGCTTCCGCTGCTGGGACTTCAAGCGCTTCGTGGTGGAGGATGCCGTGGGCGAGCCCGAGGGCGGCCCCGTCAAGGTGGGCGCCTAGGGCTTTCTATTCCCTCAGCAGGTCCGCGAGGGCCGATTCCGCGGTCGGGAAGCGGAAGCGGAAGCCCAGTCCCAGGGCCTTGCGGGGATAGACGAAGGCCCCCGCGAGCAGCATCTCGTCGGCCATCTCCCCCACCAGCAGGCGCAAGGTGCCGCGGGTCAGGAAGGAGGGCAGGGGCAGGACGGGGCGGTGGAGGACCCTGCCCAGCAGGTGCGTGAACTGGCGGTTGTTCACGGGCCAGGGGGCCGTGGCGTTCAGGGGGCCCTCGTAGGCGGGGTTGCGGGCCGCCTCGAGGATCAAGGCCACCAGATCCTCCACGTGGATCCAGCTGAGCCCCTGCTGGCCCGAGCCCAGGACCGCCCCCTGGAAGAGGCGCACCGGGAGGGCCATCTTGGGCAGGGCCCCGCCTTCGGGGGCCAGCACCACCCCCGTGCGCAGCCGCACCACCCGGACCCCGTAGCCCGTGGCCTTGTCCGCGGCCCGCTCCCACTTCTGACAGAGTCGTGCCAGGAAGCCGCTCCCCCCGGCGGAGCCCTCGTCCAGGGGGCTGCCGTCGCGGGCTCCGTAGAAGCCCACGGCGCTGGCGTTGAGCAGGACCGCGGGCCGCTGCCGGGCCCAGCGGAGGGCCTCCACGATGCGCTCGGTGGTCTCGATGCGGCTGAATTCCAGGAGGGTCTTCCTCTTGGCGGTCCAGCGCCCCTCGGCGATGCCCTCGCCGCAGAGGTTGACCACGATGGAGGCCCCGTCCAGGGCCTCCAGGAGGCTATCCCAGCCCCGGGCCGTGGCGGCGCCGAGCTCCAGGGCCGCCTCCGGATGGCGCGTCAGCACGGTCACGGGCACCCCCTGGTCCGTCAGGGCCCCCACCAGGCGCTGGCCGATGAGCCCCGTTCCGCCCGCAACTACTACCCTTCCAATGCTTTCGGCCCCCATGGCCCCCCCATGGCGTCCAGCATAGCTTTCGGGATCGCGACATCAAGGGGACGGCCGGCATCTCAGTCGTGGAGGCCCCATGTTCCGTCCCGTCGCCCTCTTTCTCGCTCCTGCCCTCGTCCTGGCCGCCCCGCCCCCGGAGGCGCCCCGGCCCGTGGATTGGCAGCCCTGGTCTCCGGAGAGCTTTCGGCGGGCCCGGGAGGCGGGCAAGCTGGTGATCGTGGACGCCGAGGCCAGCTGGTGCCACTGGTGCCACGTAATGGAGGAGCGCACCTACGGAGACCCCGAGATCCGCAGGCTCCTCGCGGACCGCTTCGTGGCCATCAAGGCCGACATCGACGTCCATCCCGACGCCCGGGAGCTCTACGAGGACATCGGGTGGCCCGGCACCACCCTCTACGGGCCTGACGGCACCCGGCTGTGGAAGGGCCAGGGCTACCTGGAGACGGCGGAGCTGCTGCCGGTCCTGAGGCGGGTGGTGGAGCAGCAGCGGCGGGGGCGCCTGGAGCCCTGGGCGGAGGAGGCCGCCCCGGCCCCGGCCGCCGCCGAGGGATTGGAGGCCCTGCGGGACTTCGCGGTGGCGGCGATGGACGGGAGCTTCGACGCGAATCGGGGCGGATGGGGGCGCCAGAAGTACCCGGTGGCCATGAACATCGAGGCCAGCCTCCGGGAGGCCCACCGCCGTCGGGATCCCGGCTGGAAGCTGAGGGCCCTCTACACCCTCGC
>CAYSXG010000393.1:0-1070 GCA_964434895.1 uncultured Solibacteraceae bacterium
AAGATCGAGCACCCGACGGCCCTCCAGCACCTGCCGGAGATCCTGGACGCCAGCTGGGGCGTGATGGTGGCCCGGGGCGACCTCGGCGTGGAACTGGGGGTCGAGCGGGTGCCGGGCCTCCAGAAGCTGATCATCGAGGCCGCCCGCGCGGCCCTGAAGCCCGTCATCACCGCCACGCAGATGCTGGAAAGCATGATCGAGAACCCCCAGCCCACCCGGGCGGAGTCCAGCGACGTGGCCAACGCCATCTGGGACGGCACCGATGCGGTGATGCTCAGCGCCGAGAGCGCCAGCGGCGAGTTCCCGGTGGAGGCCGTGCAGTGGCTGGCCCGCATCGCGTCGGAGGCCGACAACGCCCACCGCCGGCGGCCCCTGCCCGAATCCATGGTGAAGAAGGCCTCGGGCCGCACCGACGTGGCCGTGGCCTTCGCCGCCACCCGGGTGGCGGATGAGCTGGGCGCGCGATGGATCGTGGCCTTCACGGAAGGCGGCGGCTCGGCCCGCATGGTGAGCCGTCTGGCCGGCGCCACGCCCGTGCTGGGCGCCACCACGGACGCCGCCACCGCCCGCCGCATGGGGCTGCTGCGGGGCGTCACATCCCTCACCATCCCCAGGGTGCAGAACACCGACGAGATGGTTGAGGTGGTGCGGGAGCTGCTCCAGTCCCGCCACGAGCTCATCCAGGGGGACTGCGTGGTCATGACCATGGGCCTGCCCCTCTGGAAGTCCGGCACCACGAACACCATGAAGGTGATGAGTTTCTGAAGCTGCGATACTGACCCTTCCTTTTCCGGAGCGACCCATGCTGCTGTTGACCGCCCTCCTCCTCATGACCCCCGTCCAGGACGCCAAGCCCGCCCCCGCGCCGGCCTGGAGCGCCACGACCCTCGAGGCCGCCGCCACGCCCGTCAACAAGGCGATCCTCGCCAAGGCCCAGGCCATGACCCTCACGGGCGAGGTCATCGACCTCTCCTGCTACACCCAGCTGGGCAAGAAGGGCGATGCCCACAAGGCCTGCGGCGCCAAGTTCGACTCCCACGGCAGGCCGGCCGGCCTGCTCACCGCCCATG
>CAYSXG010000393.1:1080-3802 GCA_964434895.1 uncultured Solibacteraceae bacterium
CTCGGGCCGCAGCCGCGACACACACGAGCTCGTGATCTCGGGCCTCTCGTCGCTGCACCTCGAGCTGCTGCTCAAGCGGATGACGTCGCGCTACAAGGTCGAGATGACGCACCGCCTGCCGACGGTGCCGCTCAAGGAGACGGTCGTCGGACCCGGCGAGGGACACCACCGCCACAAGAAGCCGACCGGCCGGCGCCGCCAAGTCCGGCGGGGTCTCCCTCCCCGCGCGGCCCACGCCACCCGGCCGGCCCGGCTCCCCCCCACGGGAAAGTTCAACATGCTGCGCGCCGCGCAGACCCACCCCCGCCGCGACGGCCAGGTGAGCATCGCCTCCTGGGCCGCCGAGAAGATGGGCACCACCGTCACCGTCAGCGGCATGGCCTCCGCCGAGGGCGGCATGAACACCCTCTTCATCGAAGGCGTGGCCATGGCCCCGGCCCCCGCCGCCCCCGCCGCCAAGTAAGTCTGCGGATCGCCCTGAAAGGCCCCGCGCGCGGGGCCTTTCACGTATTGAGCAGATCCCAGCCCCTCAACGCGTCCAGCAGCTGATCCAGCTGCTCCGCCTCCGTGGTGTGGAAGCGGCTCACCAGCTTCCAGCCCTGGGCCACCTTCTGGTAGCGGTGCAGCCAGAGGAAGGGCCCTTCCCAGGGCGCCTCGGACGCGTCGCGGGTGCGCACCAGGAAGGCCACGGTGGTCCAGGGTCCGCGGCTCATGACCCGCCGCCCCAGCTCCTCCAGGCCCGTCTCCTCGTCGTGCTCCAGGACCAGGTCGTCGATGTCGGGGATGAGCATGCGGACTCCGGGCTCAGGATACGCTGATCCCATGCGCATCGAATGCATCGCCATCGGGACGGAATTGCTCACCACGCGGCGCATGGACACCAACTCGGTGTGGCTGGCGGAGCGCTTGGCGGCCATGGGCCTGGGCTTCCAGCGCAAGACGGCCGTGGGCGACGACCGCGAGGCCATGGCGCGGCTGTTCCGGGAGGCCCTGGAGCGCAGCGAGCTCATCGTCTGCACCGGCGGCCTCGGGCCCACCTTCGACGACGTCACCAAGGAGCTGTGGGCCGAGGTCCTCGGCGTGCCCATGAAGGAGGACGGCCAGTCCCGCCAGGATCTGCTGGATTGGTACGCCCGCCACAAGCGCGTGCCCTCCGAGAACAACTTCAGGCAGGTGCTGTTCCCGGAAGGCTCCGAGCCGCTGCCCAACCCCGTCGGCTCCGCGCCGGGCGTGTGGTGGGAATGGCAGGGCCGCCGCATCGTCCTGATGCCCGGCGTGCCCCGGGAGATGAAGCGCATGTGGGAGGACCGGGTGGAGCCGCGTCTGCGCTCCCTGGCGGGCGGCACCACGCACACCCTCCGCATGGTGGTGGCGGGCGTGCCCGAGAGCGTCCTGGACGAGCGCACGAAGGCCCTGCGGGAGAAGTACGCGTCGCTGGACTGGACCATCCTCGCCAGCCTGTACCAGGCGGAGCTGGTGGCCCGCGGCACGGATGAAGCGCTGCTGCAGGCGGCCCATCGGGACTTCGCCGCGGAACTGGGCCCCGATCTGGCGCGCAGCGGCGCGGGCGATATGGAGGACGCCGTGCTGGACCTGCTCAAGTCCCGCGGCGAGACCCTGGCCGTGGCGGAGAGCATGAGCGGCGGCCTGCTGGCCGCGCGCCTCACGGCCATCCCCGGCGCCAGCGAAGCCTTTCTGGGCGGCGCGACGGTCTATGTCCCCACGGCGAAGGTGCAGCTGGCCGGGGTGGACCCCGGCCTCATCCGCAGCTACGGCACGGTCTCGGAGCCGGTCACCGAATCGCTGGCCGAAGGCATCCGCGTTCGGCTCGACGCCACCTGGGCCCTGGCCATCACCGGCAACGCCGGCCCCACGGAGGACCCCCAGGGCCCCGCGCCCGTGGGCACCACCTTCGTGGCCCTCGCAGGACCGGAGCTCCTCGAATGCCGCGAATACCGCTTCGCCGGGGACCGGGAGGACGTGCGCCTGCGGGCCTGCGGCTGGGCGCTGGAACAGCTGCGGCGGAAGCTGATCTAGCGCATGAGGCCGCGGTGATCTCCGTCTGTGCCACCGAGGTGATGCTGAAGCTCTTCACAGTCTCCATAAGTGGACTCACCCCACCTAAGTTATCCTTTTGGTGTGAACTGATCGGTTTTGGGGACGAGTGGTGGTGTTACCTCGCTTGACCCACATCGAGCTTGAACGGACCTGATTCTGAAGGGAACTCACCATGCTGAAGGAAAGCCTCCGTCTATGGCTGGTGGCCGCCTGCGCCCTTTTGGGCCCCACACTCCTGCATGCCGGTTCGGAGGGGGACCCTAATAGCGAGACTCCCTTGGCATCCCGTAGCGTCCGGATTGGGGCGGGAAGTGTAGATGCGGTGAGCGGGAATTTGTTGCTTCGGGTGCCGATTGGTCCTCGGCTACCTGGTCGATTTCCTATCGGCTTCACATGGAGCTTTGACAATCAGGATGGGCTTCAATCAGCGGGGGCAGGCGGCCCTGGCATTGGAGGTCAATTCCGACCCGTGGTTTGGCCTTCAGGCAATTTCGGGGACAGCCGACTACAGACCACCGTCTGTGTAGAGGGCGAATCCTGGGCGTTCCAAAAAAATTACAGCAGCACGAACATGTCTTCTACGTCTTCGTTACTGGTTGCGATGACCGCGTCAGGGGTATCCACGGCACCTCCACACATTCAGCCACCAGGCTGCCCGCTTTAA
>CAYSXG010000394.1:0-3793 GCA_964434895.1 uncultured Solibacteraceae bacterium
ATGAGGCGGGAGTGGCGGACGAGGTTCAGGAACCAGCTCTGGACGGCCTCGCCTTGCACCGTGTCCTCCACCCGGAAGCGCTGGGCCCAGACCACCACGGGCCGCCACAGCACCTGGTCCAGCAGGACGATCATGAGGACCATGGCCAGCACCGCGAAGAGCTGGGCCCGGGCGTCGCCCCGCTCTGCGGCCACGCTCATGAAGGAGCCGAGGCCCGGCACGCGGAAATCCTTGTCCCCGAGCTTGAAGGCCTCCACCAGCATGAGGAAGAACCAGCCCCCCGCCATGCTCATCATGGAGTTCCAGGCCAGGCCGGTGGTGGCGAAGGGCAGCTCCACCCAGCGGAAGCGCTGCCACCAGTTGAAGCGGTACACGGTGCCGGCCTCGTGCAGCTCGGCGGGGACGCTCTTCAGGCTGTGGTAGAGGCTGAAGGTCATGTTCCAGACCTGGCCGGTGAAGATGGCGATGACCGCCGTGAGCTCGATGCCCACGTTGCTGCGGGGGAAGGCGGCCACCAGGGCCAGCATCAGGGGCACGATGAAGGTCATGACCGGGATGCTCTGGAGGATGTCCAGGAGGGGGATCAGCAGCTTTTCCGCCCGCTCGTCCTTGGCGGCCCAGTAGGCGTAGACCAGGGTGAAGAGGAAGGAGAGAAGGTAGGCGCAGAGGCCCCGCATCATGGAGAAGAAGGTGTAGCGGGGCAGGGCCAGGGGGGAGAGGTCGATCTCCAGCTGGGGGCGCTGCACGGCCGCCCACTCCCGCCCCAGGAGGAGGAGGCCGTAGAGCAGGCCGAAGGCTGCGGCGACCAGGGCGACGTCCACCCAGCGGCGGCGGCGGAAGGGGGCGGCGAAAAGCGCGTTCGCCTGGCCCCACATGGAATCGAGAAGGCGGTCGATCATGGCCATCCCAGGAGATCTGCGATCGGGGTCGCGGATGGAAGAGGTCCCGACGCCCGCGCGGGGCGATGCCGGGGCTGAGCCGAAGCTCGGGGCCGAGGTCCGGCGCCGCCCGGACTACCGGGCGGCGCCCCTCGACGGAGGTTCGGCGACGACGTGGCTCGGACTCATCGCGACCTCCTTTCCTGGACCCTCCAGTCTCCGCCCCGCTCCGGCCCGGGTCAACCTCAAACCGCCCCCGGCGAGGAGCGAATCACGATGGGATCCGCGGGATGGGTGGCGGGGAGCCGAAGCCGGGACCCGGATCACTCGAAGGCCAGGGTCTCCTGGGCTTCCCGATACGCGAACAGCTCTCCGAAGCGGCTCCACGCCACCATCGTCTCGAAGGTGTGCTCCGGATCCTCCTTGGGCAGCCGAGTCATCAGCTCCCGGATGAGGTCCTCCCGCGTGAGCTCCCCGCCGGCCTGCTCCAGCATCTCCTTCACCACCCGGAAGAGCTTGAGCTCCAGGAGCTGGGCCTTCCAGATGTCCTTGCGCTCGTCCATGCCCGCGTTCACGAAGCGGTGGCCCAGGGGGGTGAGCTCCACCATCCGCTTGGGCGTGTCCACGAAATCGAGCATCTCCGCGGCCTTCACGATGGGCAGCACCCGTTCCAGGCTCACCTGCGTGTGGCTGGTCACGTGGAAGATGTCGCTCTTGCCGCCGTGGCCGTCCAGGAACTCCAGGAGGCCCAGCACGTGGCCGCTCTGGCAGTGGGGCAGGGGCTCCACCTCGTCGGGCTCCACCTCCGGGACCAGGGAGCTGACCTGCACGTCCGGCAGCTCGGCGCTGGTGATGAGGTCGTGGAGCTGGTCCACCAGGCGCATGAAGGCCGGCGACTTGGGGTCCCGGGGCCGGGGCAGGGCCACTTCCATCACCGTGCGGAGGGTCCCGGGGTTCCCGGTCATGATGGCCACCCGGTCGGCCATGATGAGGGCCTCCCGAAAGCTGTGGCTCACCATGACGATGGCCGAGGGGTTGGTCTCCACGTCCTTCCAGATGTCGTGGACCTCGGCCCTCAGGGCCTCGGAGGTGAGGGCGTCCACCTGGCTGAAGGGCTCGTCCATGACGAGGATCTCCGGCTCCACGGCCAGGGCCCGGGCCAGGCCCACGCGCTGCTTGGAGCCCCGGGCCAGCTCCCGGGGGAAGGCTTCCTCGAAGCCTTCGAGGCCCACCTTCTGGAGGGCCGCGCCCGTGCGCCGGCGGACCTCCGCCTCCCCCAGGCCCCGGGCCCGGAGCATGACCCGCACGTTCTCCTCCACGGTCATCCATGGGATGAGGGCGAAGTTCTGGAACACCATGGCCACGTGGGGGTTGAGCCCTTCCAGCTTGTGGCCGTGCTGCCGGACCTCCCCGCGGGTGGGGGCCAGGAGCCCCGCCACCACGCGCAGGAGCGTGGACTTCCCGGCGCCGCCGGGGCCGATGATGCAGAGGATCTCGTCGGCCCGGATCTCGAGGCTCACGTCCTCCAGCACCCGGAGGGGGGCCTGGCCCGGCCGGGGAAACTGCACCTGCACGCTCTTGAGCTCCATGAGGGGGGAGGGGGCGTTCATGGGCGCCTCATCGATCCAGGGTGTAGCGGGTTTCGGCCAGGCGGTAGAGCGGGCCCCAGACCAGGCGGTTGAAGGCCACCACGATGCCCGCCATGAGGAGGCTCGCGGCGGCCAGGAGGGCCATGTCCTTGCCCGCGGCGTGCACCACCTCGGCTCCCAGGCCGAAGGTGGAGAGGGCCTCGGGCTTGGCCTCCACCCACTCGGTGACGATGCTGGCGTTCCAGGCCCCCCCCGTGGCGGTGACCCACCCGGTGACGAGGAAGGGGAAGACCGCGGGGAAGTAGAGGGCCCTGCAGCGCTGCCAGGTGGTGAGGCCGTAGCTCTTCACGGCCTCGGCCAGGTCCTGGGGGATGGCCTGGGCCCCGGCGATGATGTTGAAGAGCAGGTACCACTGCGTGGCCACCATCATCAGGAGCACGCAGCTCACCCCCAGGCCCACCCCCACCTTGCGCAGGGCCAGGATGATGGCGAGGAAGATCATGCTCCAGGGGAAGGAGGCCGCCACCTGCACCACGCTCCGCAGGCGCTTGGCCCAGGCGGGATGGAGGCCGATCCAGAGGCCCACGGGCACCGTCCACAGGGTGGCCAGGGTGGTGGAGAGAAGCACCCGTCCGGTGGAGGCGGCCCCGCTCTTGAGCAGGTGGCTCCATTGGGCGCCGCTGACCTGGGCCAGGAGGCGGACCAGGCTCAGGGAGCCGAGGGCCAGGGCCAGGACCACGCCGAGGAGGGCGGCCATGGCCAGGCCCCGCCCGAAGCGCCCCGGATGATGGAGCTGGGCCTCGGCCCTGCGGAGGTAGGCGGGGCGGGGGCCCGGCTCCAGCCGCGCCCGGATGCGGGCCCGCCGCGCCTCCATCCAGCGCCAGAGGCGGGAGCGCCGCAGAAGGCGCAGCAGCCAGCTGTCGGGGGCCTCCACCTCGGCGGAATCGTCCATCTGGAAGCGCTGGGACCAGGCCACCAGGGGCTTCCAGACCACCTGGTCCAGGAGGAGCCACCCCCCCAGAAAGGTCAGGATGGCCAGGACCTGGGCCCTGCCGTTGCCGGTGTTGGTGGCCACGTTCATGTAGGAGCCCATGCCCGGGAGCTGGAAGTTGACGGTGGGGGAGGCGAAGGCCTCGGCGGAGACCAGGAAGAACCAGCTGTTGGCCACGCTCACCATGGAGTTCCAGACCAGGCCCGGCGTGGCGAAGGGCAGCTCGATCCAGCGCAGCTTCTGCCACCAGCTGAAGCCGTTCACGGCGGCGATGAGCTCCAGCTCCGGGGGAAGGGTCTTGCGGCTCTGGTAGAAGCTGAAGCCCCTGTTCCAGG
>CAYSXG010000395.1:0-1674 GCA_964434895.1 uncultured Solibacteraceae bacterium
GGCGTAGTGGCCCTTGTGGGGGCCCGGGATTTCCAGCACCCCGGCCGGCGTCACCACCACCGGGGCCGAAGCCGACTTCGCGGCGTCCGCGCTGGAGGTGGCCGTGATCGTGTAGAGGCCCGGCGCCGCCGGAGCCGTGAAGAGGCCGTCACCCGTGATGCTGCCCCCCGTGGCCGTCCAGGCCACGGACTTATCAGCCGCTCCCGCCACGGTGGCCGCGAAGGCCTGCGCATCGCCCGGATGAAGGACCGCCGAGACCGGGTCGATGACCAGGCTCACGCCGGCCTGGCGCGTGGCGCTCCAGCCGTAGGCGGTTCCGGCGGTGGTGCCGGAGAAGGAGCGGCCATCCACGGCGAAGGTCACGGTGAAGGTGGAGTTGGTGGCGCCTGAAACCTGTTTCCAGGTGCCCGTGAAGACCCGGCCCGCAAGATTGCCCGTCAGCTGCGTGGCCCCCCAATACATGGAGGCCCAGGTGCCCGTCACGGAGGTCCCGTTCTGGTACAGCGTCAGGCCGTTGCCGTAGTTGTCCGTATAGGTGCCCGAAACGTCCAGCACCGCGTCGGCGGTCACCGTCACCGTGGCGGTGGCGGACTTGGTGGCGTCGGCCTGACTGAGGGCCTGGACATGGTAGGTGCCGGCGGCGGCGGGGGCCGTGTACTGGCCGTTGGCGTCGATGGAACCGCCCCCCGCTTCCTGGACGTTCCAGGTCACGGCCGGATTGGGGGTCCCGGCCACCAGGGCCCCGAAGGCCTGGGAGGCGCCGGTGCGCAGGGTGGCCGTACCGGGCAGCAGCTTGACGCTCACGCCCGCCTGGCGAGTGCCGGTCCAGGCGTTGCCCAGCTCGTCGGCGTTGCGGCCCCAAGGGACGCTGAAGCTGGATCCATCCGCGGAGAAGGTGAGCACGAACTGGCCGAGGTCGGCGGCGGAGGGGGCCGTCCACCCCCCGGAAAGCGCCGTCCCCACGAGGCTTCCCCTCACCTGGGCCTGGACATTCGCGGCGCTGGTCCAGTCCCCCAGGATCTGCGTGCCGGACTTGTAGAGGCGCAGGGTGCCGTTGTTGGTCTGGTAGGTGCCCGTGATGTCCAGCTGCCCGTCCGCGGTGACGGCCACGAGGCTCGAGGCGGACTTGGTGGCGTCGGCGTTGGAGGTGGCCACCACGTGGTAGAGGCCCGACGCGGCGGGGGCCGTGTACTGGCCGTTGGCGTCGATGGAACCGCCGCCGGCCTCCTGGACGGACCAGGTCACGGAGGTGTCGGGAGCGCCGGCCACCAGGGCCAGGAAGACCTGGCTTCCGCCGGTCCGGAGGTCCACCGAGGCGGGCAGGAGCTTCACGCTCACCCCGGCCTGGCGGGTGCCGGTCCAGACGTTGCCGAGCTGGTCGCTGCCGCGGCCCCAGGTGCCGCTGAAGGCGCTGGCGTCGGCATTGAAGGAGAGGACGAACTGCCCCAGGTCCGCCGCCGAGGGGGCCGTCCAGGAGCCGGAGAGCACCGAGCCCACGAGGCTGCCCTTTACCTGGATCTGGACGTTGGCGGCATTCGTCCAGTCCCCCAGGATCTGGGCGCCGGACCGGTAGAGCCGCAGCGTGCCGTTGTTGGTCTGGTAGGTGCCGGTGATGTCCAGCTGCCCGTCCCCGGCGACGTCGCCGGTGCAGACGGCCTTCGGGGTGGGGTCCGC
>CAYSXG010000395.1:1684-2567 GCA_964434895.1 uncultured Solibacteraceae bacterium
CGGTGGCGGTGACGTGGTACACGCCGCCCAGGGCGGGGGCCACGTAGAGGCCCGTGGCGTCCACCGCTCCGCCGTCGGCGCTCCACTGGATCCGCGGGTCGGGGCCCGTGACCAGGGCCGTGAGGAGCAGCTGTTGGGCCGTGCGGAGGGCGGCGGAGGACGGGCTCAGGTAGAGGGCCACCTGGCCGGCCTGGCGGGTGCCGGTCCAGGCGGTCCCGAGCTGGGCAGTGCCGCGGCCGTAGGAGCCCGCGAAGCTGGCCCCGTCCGGCGTGAAGGTCAGGGTGAACTGGCCCTGGTCCGCCTGGGTCGGGGAGGTCCAGGTGCCCGAAAGCACGCCGCTGCTCAGGGTGCCGTGGACCTCCATGGCGACGCCGCCGTTGCTCCACTGGCCATACCAGCTCGCCCCGGCCGGGAAGAGCTTGAGGGTGCCCTGGTTGGTGGTGAAGACGCCCGAGAGGTCCTGGGTGGGGGCCTGGGTGCCCACCACCACCAGCACCGTGGCGGATTTTGAGGGGTCCGCGACGCTGGCGGCGACGACGTGGTAGGTGCCGGCGGTGGACGGGGCCGTGTAGAAGCCCGCGGCGTTGACGAGGCCGCCCGAATCGCCTTCCTGCACGCTCCACGTGACCCCCACCTGGGTCGTCCCGCTCACGGTGGCCTTCAGGGAGGCAACGGCTCCGGGCGCGAGGCTCAGGGAGGCCGGCTGCACAGCCACGGCGATGGGGGCCGGGGGCTGCACGGTCACCGTGGCGGTGGCGCTCTTGGCGGGATTGGCCTGGCTGGTGGCCACCACGTCGTAGGTGCCCGGCGGCCCGGGGGCCGTGTCATGGCCGTCGGGTAGTTTTCCTCCGCAGGGACCTGCGTTGTGCCTGCCGCTAGCGCC
>CAYSXG010000395.1:2577-3786 GCA_964434895.1 uncultured Solibacteraceae bacterium
GGACCGGGGCGCACGCACGTCGCGGGGGGCCGGGGGCTGCAAGGTCACCGTTGGGGTGGGCGGCTTGGTGGGGTCCGCCACGCTGGTGGCCACCACGTGGTAGGTGCCCGGGGTGCTGGGGGGGGTGTACTGGCCGGCCGAAAGGGTGCCTCCGGCGGCCCCTTCCTGGACGCTCCAGTCCACGAGGGTGTTCGTCGAGCCCGTGACCGTGGAGGTGAAGGCGAGGGTCCCGCCGGGCAGCAGGGAGGCCGTGGCAGGGGAGACCGCCACCACCACCGGGGGCGGCACGCTCACCGAGGGCACCGTCACCGCGGCCACCGCCTGTTTGGTGGGATCTTCCGTGCTGATGGCCACCACGTGGTAGGTGCCCGCCGTCCCGGGGGCGGTGTAGAGGCCGTCGGGGCCGATGCTGCCGCCGGAGGCTCCCTCCTGGACGCTCCAGCCCGCCGTCCGGTCCGTGGCGTTGCTGACGGTGACGGTGAAGGCCTGGGTGTGGCTCCGCAGGACCGTGGCAGCCACCGGCGAAACGGAGATGCCCACAGGCAGGGCCTTCAGGGAGAGGTTCAAGGTTCCGTCGGCCGCCAAGGTCCCCGTGACAGTCTGGGCCGAGCCCAGCAGGGTGCCGCTGGCCCGGAGATCCCCTTCCAGAACGTTGAGGAAGGTGGCGACGCCGGCGGCGTCCGTCGGCGCCGTCAGGACCCGGCCGTCGGTCCAGGGGCTGGTATTCGTGAGGCTGATGGAGAGGTTCGGCAGGGGGGTGGTCCCGTCGGCCTTGGTGACCTTGACCTGGGTCGTGCCCGTCCCCTTCAAGGCCAGGTCCAGGCCCAGGGCCTGTCCGTCCGTGGCCAGCAGGCCGCTGGCCAGGCCCCGGTCCACCCGGTTCGGGACCGTGGCCACCAGGCTGTAGGTGCCCAGGGGCAGGGCCGTGAAGCCGTAGGCGCCGGAGGCGTCCGTGGTGGCGCTACGTCCGTTGGTGGTCACCACCGCGCCGGCGACGGGGCTGCCCTTGGCGTCCCGAACGAGGCCCCCCAGGCTGCCCTGGTCGGGAGCGGGGTAGACCACCGGGAGCTGCTGGCCATGCTGGGCCAGCGTGACCGTGGGGGAGCCGCCCACGGCCCCGAAGCCCGTGGCCGCGAAGGTGATGGGCTGGCCGATCCACACGCCGTCGACGCGGTAGGACCCGTCCCCCTGAGCCACGCCGGTCCAGCG
>CAYSXG010000396.1:0-3781 GCA_964434895.1 uncultured Solibacteraceae bacterium
CGTGGGCCGGCACCCCCATGACCGCCCCGGTGCCGTAGTCCATGAGCACGTAATTGGCGGCGAAGATGGGGATCCTTTCCCCGGTGAAGGGGTGGAGGGCCGCCAGGGAGGTGCGCTGGCCCAGCTTCTCCTCGGACTTCAGGCGCTCCTCGTGGCTTTGGGCCGCGATGCGGGCGCAGAAGGCCTCGAGTTCGGGGTCGGACTGCGCCGCCGCCTGGATCAAGGGATGCTCCGTGGACAGGGCCATGAAGCTGACGCCGAAAAGGGTGTCCAGCCGGGTGGTGAAGACCTCAACGTCCCCCTGCCCCTCCACGGCGAAGCGCAGACGTGCGCCCTCGCTGCGGCCGATCCAGTGCCGCTGCTGGGCCTTGACGTTATCCGGCCAGTCCAGCCCCTCGAGGCCCCCCAGCAGCTCGTCGGCGTAGCGGGTGATGGCGAAGAAATATTGTTCCAGGGGCTTTTGCACCACCGGGTGGCCCGTGCGTTCGTCCCGGCCGTCCACCACCTGCTCGTTGGCCAGCACCGTGCCGAGGGCCTCGCACCAGTTCACGTTGCGCTGGGCCCTGAAGACGTCCCCTCGCTTCCACATCTGGAGGAAGAACCACTGGTTCCACCGGTAATATTCCGGTAGGTAGCTGGCCAGCTCCCGGTCCCAGTCGTAGCTGATGCCGATCTTCTCGATCTGGGCCTTCATGTCCGCGATGTTCTGGCGCGTCCAGAGGGCCGGGTGGATGCCGTGCTTGATGGCCGCATTTTCCGCCGGCAGGCCGAAACTGTCCCAGCCCAGGGGTTGCAGCACGGCCTTTCCTCGCAAGCGCTGGAAACGGGCGGCCACGTCCCCCAGGGTGTAGTTCCGGACATGGCCCATATGGATGCGGCCGCTGGGATAGGGCAGCATCACCAGGGCATAGAACTTTTCCTGATGCTCGGGGATCTCCGTGGACCGGGGGGCCCGGAAGGCCCCGGCCTCCATCCAGCGCCGTTGGATCTCCGCTTCCTGAATCAAGGGCTCGAAGGGCATGAAGGCTCCGTGAAGGGGTGGGGCGGCCCGGCTAGGGACATCATGGGAGAACAAAAATGTTAACCCAATTTGTCTTGCTTTCTGGCTTGGGGATTGCTTCACTACAGGTGGATCAGTCAAATCGTTGACGTGAGGTCTGTCTTCGTCTCCGTCACCTACAATCGAATTCAAAACCACAATTGAACCAAAAACCAGTTGACCGGGTCTCCCGGTCCGTCGTATTCCTTAGCAGCTTGTCCTTTTGGACCAAACACCCTGGAGAAGGCCTTCTTCTCTCACATCTCATAAGGAGCCCGCATGACGAACAAGTCTCTGCGAAACGCCGTGGGGATCGGATCCCTCACCGCTCTTGCCCTCACCATGGTGGCTTGCGGTGGGAGCTCTTCCTCCACCCCGGTTCAGACCAACACGGCCCCCAAGATCTCTGCGGTGGTTCCCAACGGGAACTTCTCCTCGCTGATCACGAACCACACCTACGCCTACACCATCGTCGCGTCCGACGCTGAGGGCGACCCCATCACCTTCACGGCCACCGCCGGCACCATCAGCGGCACCACGCTGACCTACAAGCCCGCCGCCGCTGCCGCCGCCGGCTCCACCATCACCATCACCGCCAACGACGGCAAGACCACCTCCACCTTCAGCCTGGTGCTGCCCGTCATCACCGCCGACCAGGCTCCGACCCTGGCCGGCCTGAACAAGCCCACGGTCGTGATCGGCCAGTCCGTCTCCGTGGCCCTGCCCACCGTCGACGCCGACGGCGACGCCATCGCCTGGGCCAAGGCCGCCACCGGCTTCCCGGCCTTCGTGACCCTGAACGGCAACGTCCTGAACATCGCTCCGCCCACCGGCACCGCCACGGGCGACTTCAACATGCCTCTGGTGGCCACCACCACCAGCGGCGGCGCCCAGGTGGCCGTCACGAACATCACCTTCGTGGGCACCGTCACCGCCGTGCCGAACACCGCCCCCACGGCCAACATCCCCGTGGGCCCCACCAGCGGCCTGCTGACCAGCCACAAGTACACCTACAACCTCTTCGCCACGGACGCGGACGGTGATCCCATCACCTTCACCGTCGCCACCTCCGCGGGCACCCTGTCCGCCACCAGCATCCCGGCCAACGCCGCTGGTGCCGCCACGGTGGACCTCACCACCCCCGACTCCCTGCCGGCCGGCGGTCAGATCACGCTGACCCTCACCGCCTCGGACAACAAGGGCCACACCAGCGCCCCGGCCTTCCTGAGCGTCCAGGTGGCCAACAACGCGGCCCCCGTCTTCGCCCAGGGCACCGCCTTCGCCACCGCCACCCGCGACGGCGAGACCGTGAGCTTCAACCTGTCCGCCACGGACCCCAACGGCGACGGCGTGACCCTCTCCGTGCCCACGGCTCCCACGGGCACCGACGTCTTCACCTTCACCCCCGGCGCCAATGGCACCGCCGTGGTGACCATCAAGCCTTCCATCAAGCAGCTGCCCGCGGCTCAGGTCCCCAGCACCATCACCTTCAACGTGCTGGCCCAGGACTCCACCGGCAAGCCCAGCGGCCAGACCCTCCTGCCCGTCACCGTCACGGTGAACGTGAACGCCGCCCCGGTCCTCAGCATCCCGGCCCAGGCCGCCGTTCGCGAAGAGAGCGTGGCCTACGCCCTGAACAACCTCTCCGGCTTCATCAGCGACTCCGATCGTGGCTCCCTCGCGGCCCCCACCATCGTGTCCGTGACCCCCGTGGCCGGCACCACCAACTTCGTCACCGGCTTCAACTGGGACCAAGCTGGCAACCGCGTCACCTTCACCACCGTCTACCTTGGTGACCAGACCAACCGCACCTTCCAGTTCGACGTGGTGGCTCAGGACGCCCTGGGCAAGAATTCTGCCCCCGTCCGCGTGAGCGTGCCCATCACCGCCCGTCTCGCCCCCTCCGTGCCCCTGGCCTCCGGCGCCAACCTGAGCCTGAACACCGTCGTGGGCGGCAGCATCGTGGAGAACAAGCTCTACAACCTGCCCATCAGCGCGGCGCTCGGCGACGGCAACAACACGCTGAACGTGGCGAAGATCCGCCTGACCCCCGGGACCTCCATCCCCACGGGACTCTTCTTCGATCCCAACGCCAACAGCGGCCGCGGTGGCTTCACCATGCAGGCCCCCGTCGGCACCACCACCTTCACCTTCTCCTTCGACGTCTACGATCCCTTCGACGCGGTCCGCCTGGTGCGCACCTACACCGCCACCGCCGTGGTGACCGCCTCCGCCGTGCCCACCATCGTGGTGAACAGCGGCAACGCCCTCGCCATCACGGATGAAGGCCGGAACGCGACCTACAGCTTCCTCTTCAGCGCCACCGCCGATCCCAGCAGCTCCGCCACCATCCGCGAGCTCAGCTACAACGGCTCCCTGCCCGCTGGCGTGACCATCAACTACGTCCAGGGCAGCCCCTCGGCCACCGTGAACGTGGACCAGAACCTCCTGCGCTGGACCCCCGGCACCGACGACGGTTCCGGCGAGATGGCCACCATCACCTTCACCCTCACGGCCACCGACACCAACGGCAAGATCGGCATGACCCCCGTGAGCCTGAAGATCCGCCGCACGCCCAAGCCCACCGTCACCCAGGGCGTCCTCACGGTGCGCGCCGGTAACACCACCGGCACCATCCCCGGCTTCGAGCCCGTGTCCGCCATCAAGAACAGCGACCCCTTCGGCACCGACACCGTGGGCCCTCCCTTTCGCCACAGCCGCCCCCCCGTCACCCCCGGCCTC
>CAYSXG010000397.1:0-3773 GCA_964434895.1 uncultured Solibacteraceae bacterium
GGCGGGCATGTTGATGGTCTTGCTGATGGCGCCGGACAGGAAGGGCTGGGCGGCGCCCATCATCTTCAGGTGGCCCATGGGGTGTATGAAGCGCTTGCCCGTGCGGCCGCACTTGTTGGCGCAATCGAAGATGGGCAGGTGCTCCTCCCGGAGGTGGGGCGCCCCTTCCACGGTCATGGTGCCGCCGAGGGCCTGGAGGAAGACGTTGGTGGCCGCCTCGCCGAAGTCCTTCCGGAGGCGCTCCACCGGCAGGACGAAGGCGGGGTCGAAGGCCGTGGGGAGCTTCTGCTCGAAGCCCCGGATCTCCTCCTCCGTGAAGCCCTTGGCCAGCAGCTCGGCGCGGGTGATGCCGGGGGTGGCCTCCGTGATCTCCTGCCAGCCCACCACGTGGCGCTCGATGTCCTTGATCTGGTCCGGGGCGTAGCCCAGGCGCGCCAGGGCTTCGGGGATGGCCCCGTTCACCAGCTTGAAGTAGCCGCCGCCGGCCAGCTTCTTGAACTTCACCAGGGCGAAGTCCGGCTCCACGCCCGTGGTGTCGCAGTCCATGAGGAGGCCGATGGTGCCCGTGGGGGCCAGCACCGTGGTCTGCGCGTTGCGGAAGCCGTACTTCTCGCCCAGCACCAGGGCCGCGTCCCAGCTCTCCCGGGCCGCTTCCAGGATGGAGCGGGGCACGCCCTGGCCCTGGAGGCCCTGGGGCAGGATGGAGAGGCCCTCGTACTCGTGGCCCGGCGCGTCGTAGGCGGCGCGACGGTGGTTGCGGATGACCCGCAGCATGGCCTCGCGGTTGCGCTCGTACTTGGGGAAGGGCCCCAGCTCCCGGGCCATCTCGGCGGAGGTGGCGTAGGCGTCCCCGGTGAGGATGGCGGTGAGGGCCGCGCACCACTGGGTGCCTTCGAGGCTGTCGTAGGGGATGCCCAGGCGCATGAGCATGGCGCCGAGGTTGGCGTAGCCCAGGCCCAGGGTGCGGAACTCGTAGCTGAGGCGGGCGATCTCCTCGCTGGGGAACTGGGCCATGAGCACGCTGATCTCGAGGACCATGGTCCAGAGGCGCACGGCGTGGCGGTAGCCCTTGAGGTCGAAGCCGCCGTCCTCCGTCAGGAAGGTGCACAGGTTCAGGGAGGCCAGGTTGCAGGCCGTGTCGTCCAGGAACATGTACTCGGAGCAGGGGTTGGAGGCGTTGATGCGGCCGTCGGCGGGGCAGGTGTGCCAGTCGTTGATGGTGGTGTCGAACTGCAGGCCCGGATCCGCGCAGGCCCAGGCGGCGTAGTTGACCTTCTTCCAGAGGTCCCGGGCCTTCACGGCCTTGGAGGTGCGGCCGTCCGTGCGGCGCCGGAGCTCGAAGTTGCCGTCGAATTCCAGGGCGCGCATGAAGCTGTCGGGCACGCGCACGGAGTTGTTGGAGTTCATGCCGCCCACGGTGGCGTAGGCGTCCCCGTCCCAGGAGGTGTCGTAGCCGCGGATGTCGCGGTCGAAGTCCCCGTCCGCCAGGCGGCCCAGGCACTGGCTCAGGAAGGCCGCGGGCACGCCCTCCTTCTTGGCCTTGGCCAGGGCCTTCTTCAGGGCCTCGTTGGTCTTGGGGTCCGCGTCCTTGGCGGTGCTGTGCTCCACGGCCTCGCAGAGGAGGTTCCAGTGCCGCTTCACCAGCTGGCTGCCGGCGGCCAGCATGGCCACCTTGCGCTCCTCCACCACCTTCCAGTCGATGAAGGCCTCGATGTCCGGGTGGTCCAGGTCCAGGGTCACCATCTTCGCCGCGCGGCGCGTGGTGCCGCCGGACTTGATGGCCCCCGCGGCCTTGTCCCCCACCGCCAGGAAGGACATGAGGCCCGAGCTCTTGCCGCCGCCGGAGAGGGGCTCGTCGGCGCCGCGGATCTTGGAGAAGTTGGACCCCGTGCCGGAGCCGTACTTGAAGATGCGGGCCTCCCGGGTCCAGAGGTCCATGATGCCGCCCTCGTTCACCAGGTCGTCGGAGACGCTCTGGATGAAGCAGGCGTGGGGCTGGGGGCGTTCGTAGGCGGAGGTGGACCGCGTCATCTGGCCCGTGGCGGGGTCCACGTAGCTGTGGCCCTGGGCGGGGCCGGAGATGCCGTAGGCGAAGTGCAGGCCCGTGTTGAACCACTGGGGGCTGTTGGGCGCGCACATCTGGACCGCCAGCATGTACGTGATCTCGTCGTAGAAGGCCTGGGCGTCCTCGGGGCTTTCGAAGTAGCCGTGGGTCTGGCCCCAGTGGCGCCAGCAGCCCGCGAGGCGGTGGAAGACCTGCCGCGCGTCGGTCTCGCCGCCGTTCTTGGCGTCGATGCCCTTCCGGCGGAAGTACTTCTGGGCCAGGATGTCCACCGCCACCTGGGACCAGGACTCCGGCACCATCACGTCCTTGGCCTCGAAGACCACCGTGCCGTCGAGCTTGGTGATGCGGCTGGTGCGCGGAACGAAGGGGATGCCCTGGAGGGCCTCCTGGCCGGCCTTGGTGAAGTGGCGCGCGATCTTCATGGGAGGTCCTGAAGAAAGGGGGTGGAAGGAAGGAGGGACATGGAGACCCCAGGCATCCGGGGACGCTGGGAGCGAGGCGAAAGATCGGCCCCCTGAACCAGACCCGGCCCACCCCTAGAACTTGGGGTTGAGGTCGAGGAAACTCAAGGGATTGTGTCGGAAGGAAAGGATCGCCCCAAGATGTTGGGGTGTCAAGGGGGATTCCCTGCCCAGTGACGGCCCTTGGAAAAAGCGTTGGAAAGGCGGGACTTGGGAAGCGGCCGGACCAAACATTGGAAAAAAGTGCGCGCTGGCCCTAAGCTGATACCAAGCCGGGCCCCATGCATCGGGGTGCGATGAACCGGGTCAGGTCGGAAGAAGCAGCCCTAAGTCGTTCCCCCGAGTGCCGTGGCAAGCCCGGCCCTCCTTCTGGATGCGGGTCGCGTAGCGGAGTCCTGCGGACTCCGCGGAGCGGGGCCCCCGCACCAGAAGGAATAACCTTCAGGTTGGATTCGTGACGAGGTTCGCTGTGGACTCCACGGAGCGCAGAAGCGCGAGGCGGACTCCGCGGGGCAGCCTTCGCCAGAAGAAGGGAGGTCCTAATGTCCAGGAGCGGCGCGGCTGGGAGGCCCGCTTTGCGGGCCGATCCATGGAGGGCCGCAGTCCACGATGCCGCGTAGCGGATTCGTGGACTTAAGAGATCGCTTGGAAGAGAGCGGACGCAGGGCCTTCCATGCCTCGATCTCGCATAGGCCTCTGACTATCGCCTTGCTCGCAGAGGCGGAGCCCTGTGAACTCCGCTTCGCAGCCTCCTCCCTCAGTCCCTCCCGGCCTTGCAGACCTTCACCAGGGGGCAGGGCCGGCAGGTTGGGCGGGTGCGGCGGCCGGCGCAGTCCCCGGAGATGCCCAGGTGGCAGGGGGGGAAGTCGTATTTCAGGGGGTTCGGGGGTGCCCGCCGGCGGAGGGGGGGGGCGCGGGGGGCCCGCGGCCCGGCGGGTTGTGGGCGGGGGCCCGGGTGAGGAAGCCCAGGAAGGGGAAGACCGGGGCCAGGGGCGGGTCCACGGGAATCACCAGGTCCGAGGCCGGGTAGAGGGTCCACTGGCCGGGGTCCGGCCAGCCCCGCCGCACCATCCAGCGCAGGAACATGCGCCAGCGCTTGCAGGCGGCGCCCTCCGAAGGGTCCGGCAGGTTGAAGCGCAGGCCGTGGGTGTCCGGAAGCTCGGCGCGCAGCCGCTGGACGAGGCGGGAGAGGGCCCCGTCGCCGTCCTCGCCGGGGCCGGGAAGGAGGTGGGGCTCCAGGCCCTGGC
>CAYSXG010000398.1:0-3750 GCA_964434895.1 uncultured Solibacteraceae bacterium
TTCGATTCGCCCACCTTCATCGGCAACCGCATCGGCATCCACGGCATCATGTCCGTGCTCCACCTGGCCCTGGAGGAGAAGGTCCCCTTCGAGGTCATCGATTCGGTGCTGGGCGAGGCGGCGGCCCGGGCCAAGAGCGCCTCCTTCCGCACCGCGGACCTGGCTGGGGTCGACATCATGGCGGCCACCGCCAAGAACGTCTTCGACCTCTGCCCGAAGGACGAGGCCCGGGAGGTGTTCCGTTTCCCGGAACTGCTCCAGTGGATGCTGGACAACAAGGCCTTGGGCAACAAGACCAAGGGCGGCTTCTTCAAGAAGGACAAGGGGGCCGACGGCAAGAAGGCCTTCCTCTCCCTGGATCCGGAGACCAAGGCCTACCGTCCCCAGGAGAAGAAGGACTGGCCCCTGCTGAAGGAGCTGAAGGGGGTGGACGATCCCCAGGAGCGGGTGAGGGCCCTCTTCACCTCCGAAAGCGAGGCCGGACGCCTGGCCTGGCGCTGCGTGGCCGCCAACCTGACCTACGCCGTGAACCGCCTGGGGGAGGTGACGGACCTGCCCCTGAACGTGGACAACGCCATCAAGAACGGCTTCGCCTTCGAGCTGGGCCCCTTCGAGCTCTGGGACACCCTGGGGGTGGAGCGGGTGGTGGCGCGAATGGACTACGAGCAGCGCCCGGTGCCGGACCTGGTGCGCCGCATGCTCGCCAAGGGCCTCACGGCCTTCTACCGCTGGCAGCACGGCCTGCCCATCGCCCAGCTGGATCCCCGAACCCTCGATTACGTCCCCGTCCTCGAGGACAAGCAGGTCCTCATCCTCAAGCGGGACGTGGGCCGCGGCCGCGTGGTGGCGGAGAACTCCTCGGCCCAACTCGTGGACATCGGCGACGACGTGGCCTGCCTCAGCTTCCGCACGAAGATGAACGCCCTGGATGACGGCATCGTCATGCTGCTGGAGGACACGGTCCAGAAGCACCTGCCCGGCCGCTTCAAGGGCCTCGTGGTGGGCAACCAGGGCAAGGTCTTCAGCGCCGGCGCCAACCTGGTCTTCGTGCTGAACGCGGCCCGGGACAAGCAGTTCGACTTGATCGAGGAGGCCTCCCGGCGCCTGCAGTACGCCGCCAGGGCCCTGACCTACGCGCCCTTCCCCACGGTGGCGGCGCCCTTCCAGCTGGTGCTGGGGGGCGGCTGCGAGGTGACCCTGGCCTGCCAGCGGGCGGTGGGCTCCGCCGAGACCTACATGGGCCTGGTGGAGGTGGGCGTGGGCGTGATCCCCGCCGGCGGCGGCTGCCTCCAGATGCTGCTGCGCATGGAGGAGGCCATGAAGGCCAAGGGGGAGCTGGGCCCCATGCCCAAGATCAAGGCGGCCTTCCAGTTCATCGGCACCGCCCACGTGAACACCAGCTTCGACGAGGCCCAGCGCAACGGCTACTTCCGCCGCAGCGACGTGCGCGTCATGAACAGCGCCCACCTCCTGGCGGCCGCCAAGGCCGAGGTGCTGAAGATGGCCGAGGACTTCAGGCCCGTGGAACCCCGCACCTTCCGCCTGCCGGGCCTCGGCGGCGCGGAGGCCCTCAAGAGCGCGGTCCGGGACTTCCAGCTCCAGGGCCTGGCCAGCGAGCACGACGCCATCATCATGGGGGAGCTGGCCCACATCCTTTGCGGGGGCGACGTGAGCCCCGTCCAGGAGATCAGCGAGGAGCGCATCCTGGAACTGGAACGCCAGGCCTTCGCCCGGCTCTGCGGCTACGAAAAGACCCAGGCTCGCATGGACAGCATCCTCACCAAGGGCAAGCCCCTGCGGAACTGAGGGAGGCCTGGCACAATGCCAGGAATTTCCAGGAGTTATCGCGCCCGATAACCCGTACCAGCCCCCGACTGCCCCGGTGGGGCCGCCCTCTCCGAAGCGCGGTCGGGCGCCCTGGCTGGTGTGGGGGCTGATTCTGGTCTTTCTCCTGCTGTTGTTGCGATTCGGGTTTTGGGTCTTCCTCCTCCCGCCGGCCCTGCTGGTCTGGGTTCTGGGCGTGGGGCCCCTCCTGGCGGGCTTCGGGGCCTTCTTCCGGCTGGGCGCGGCGCGCTATCCCCGGCAGGCCCCCTTCGAGGTCTTGGAGGATGTCGCCCTGTCGCCGGACCTCGCGGAGGCGCTTCGGGGCCAGGAGACGCCCTGGCTCTCCCTGGGTTTTCGCAGGGTCGCCCTGCTTCGCTCGGAAACTCCCATAGGAAATCCCCCCAGCCTTCAGGCCATGTTGGCGGCCCCCGGGGGGAGAGGACGTCCTGTTCCTGCTCTGCGTCGTCCCCGCCAAGGGGCGCTCCGTCCGCTGGGTTCGGGGCCTGGTGAGAGGCTACGGGGACGGTAGCCGATCCGGCACCTCGGATCGGCAGCTCTCCCCCCTCGGACCCCTGCCGGAATACCGGATCCAGCGCGTGCCTGGCGGCCTGGGCGCCGAGGCCCTCCTGGAGCGGCACCGCGCCTGGGTGGGCACCTTGGCGATCCCGGCCCCGGTGCGGCCCTTTTCCGGGGACGGCCTGGCCTGGGCCCAGGCCGAAAGCCGGGATCTCGTGGCCCGGGCCGAATCCCTGGGACGCCTGGTGGAGGATCCCGCCTCCGGCCATCTCCGGATCCCGCTGTTCAAGCGGATGGCCCTGGCCTGGGGGATGGTCGGGATCGTATCCAGACATGTGCTGCAGGGGTTCCGAGGCCCCGCCCCGGCCCCGAGGGGATGACCTCTTCCACCGGGCCTTCCACCCGAAAGGACGCTATTGACGGGGGTCGGGCCGAGGACTATGCTCCGCTCCGCCATTCATCCAGAAAGGGAGGGTCCGTGAACCAAGGGCTTAGGGTTTCTATCGTTGCCGGGGCTGCTCTTTTGGTCGCAAGCGCGGCCTGGGCCGGGAAGGGCGCCAAGGGGGGCGCCAAGCAGGACGTGGTGTGGCCCGCCGAAGCCATCAAGTGGGAGGAGGGCCCCGCCCCCGGCACCCACGTCGCGAAGCTGTGGGGGGACATGAAGAAGGGCGGGCCCTACGGGGTCCTCGTCAAGTTCGACGCGGGCGTCATGCATCCGCTCCACTCCCATACCCGGGATCTCAAGGTCGTCGTCCTTTCGGGCACCTTCATGCACCAGCCCGAGGGCGGCACCGCCACGAAGCTGGGGCCGGGCTCCTACCTGCTCCAGGCCGGGGGGCGCAAGCACGTGAGCGGGGCGGGACCCGACGGTCCCTGCGAGTTCTTCATGACCTCCCCCGGGGCCTTCGACATGACCCTGGCCGAGGCGCCGGCGGCCAAGTAATCCGGGCGAGGGGGCCCCGCCCTGCGGGGCCCCTCAGCCTTCGATCCGGGCCGCCAATTTCCTGGGCGCCACGGCCCGGTAGCTCTCCTCGATCCAGTCCTTCAACAGGTCCACGGGGGGCCGCGTCCTCGGCGGGAAGCGCGCGGTCACCCAGCCGTGCTTGCCGAGGCCGTAGCCGGTGGGCTCGGTGAAGGGGAGGCCCAGGGCTTATCCGTAAATAGGGCGGTCTCGCGCTGGGAGCGCCGGGCGGTGGCCCGCAAGGAAGGCGAGGGAAACGTAGCAGGGACTACGCGACCCGAGCCTGACGCAGCGGGGTGCCGCCCGCCGCCCCAGCCCTCTGGGACGGGCCCTAGATACCCGACAGCGCATGCGCTGGCGGGTGGGCCAGCCGCGCGCCCAGCGGTGTCGACGGCCTTGAACAACGAACCACGTTGCCCTGCGGCCGTCTCCTTGCTGGATCACGCGGC
>CAYSXG010000399.1:0-1294 GCA_964434895.1 uncultured Solibacteraceae bacterium
GCGACCGTCCACCAGGCGGGGCATGCCGGGGCTGGGCTGGAGGATCAGGGGCTTGGAGGTGGCCTTCTTGAGGCGCTCCAGGAGCTTGAGCTGGGGGGCGGGGCCGTTGCCGCCGTTGGCGCCGATGAGGTCGGCCCCCCACTCGTCCAGCTTTTTGGCGAACCACTCGACCTCGGTGCCGAAGAGGGCCTGACCCTCCTCGTTGGGGCTCATCATGGCCGCCACCGGCAGGTCGCCGAGCTCGCGGATGGCCGCGAGGGCCTGGCGGATCTCGTTGAGATCCTCGAAGGACTCCAGCACGAAGAGGTCCACCCCCGCCGCCAGCAAGGCCTCCGCCTGCTCCCGGAAGGCCGCCTTGGCCTCGTCGAAGGAGGTGGGGCCCCAGGGTTCGATGCGCACCCCCAGGGGCCCCAGGCAGCCGGCCACCCAGCCCCCGTTGCCCTGTTGGGCGACGGCCCGGCGGGCCAGCTCCACCCCGGCCTCGTTGAGCGACTGGACCTGCCCCTCCAGGCCGTAGTGGCTCAGGCGCACGCGGTTGGCGCCCCAGGTGTTGGTGGTGAGCACCTGGGCCCCGGCGGCCAGGAATTCCCCGTGGATGGCCAGGAGCAGCTCCGGGTTCTTCAGGTTGCACTCGTCGAAGCTGCGGTTGAGGGCGATGCCGCGATCGAAGAGGGCGCTGGAGGTGGATCCGTCGAAGAGGAAGCAGCGGCCCTCGTCGAGGGCGGATCGGAAATCAGGTAAGGCCATGGTGCGCTCGCAGGATGGACCCCGCCGGTTCCCCGAACGGTTCCAGATGCGATGTGCGTGCCTGCCGGTTCACACCGACTCGCCATCTTTCCGGAATGCGAACACTCCGGCAGGAATTGGCACCTTGCGCCGGATCGAGTCCGGGCAGGTTGCCAAGGTTTCACAGGGCCCGTCCCTCCACCTTTCTGGATACCGCGCGATGAACCTGGCAAAGATCGAAAGGACAGCTTGAAGTCCTTGGCTTCCTGGCTGCAAGTCCTCCCGGGAACATGAGGCCCTTCCCGGAAGAAGGCCTCGGCGGCGGTGCGGGTTTCGGGGTCCGCCCAGGCCTCCCCCGGCCGGCTGCCGTGGCCCACCAGGGCCCCCCGCCAAGCCATGCCCAGGTAGTCGGCGGTGCGGGTGAGGGCCTCGAGCAGGGGGACGGCCCCTCCCTCCCCCTCGGTGTCCGAATCCGCCACCACCGCCCACAGGCCCTTTCCGGCCATTGACTCCTGGAAGCCCAGGGATGGGGCGCGCATCCACCCCTCCCAGTGACCGAAGTAGAGCC
>CAYSXG010000399.1:1304-3743 GCA_964434895.1 uncultured Solibacteraceae bacterium
CGGCGGCGCAACGGCCTCCGCCAGGAAGCGCGACTCCCCTTCGAGGTCCCCGTAACCCGCGCCGTGGCGGGTGTCCTCGAAGGGGGGCAGGGGATGCTCGTCCAGGCGCAGCCAGCGGGCCTCCGCCCCCGGGGGCAACCCGCCGGAGGCCAGGCGAGCCAGGCCCTCGCTGTTGCCATTCCGCCGGGTGCTGGCCAGGAGAAAGAGGAAGCGGGGGTGGGATGGCATGGAAGCCTCCGAGGTCATGGGAATTAGGATGGCCGACGAGGGAAAAGCTTCCCCGGGACCGGAAAAGGCCGGGCGCCGGTCGCCAGGTTAAGCTGGATCCCCATGCTTTCCTCCCTCCGCATCAAGCACCTGGCCCTGGTCGAGGACCTTTCCCTGGATCTGGGGGGCGGCTTCACGGTGCTCACCGGGGAGACCGGGGCCGGCAAGTCCCTGCTGGTGGACGCCCTCGCCCTCCTGGTGGGGGCCCGGGGGGACTCGGATACGGTGCGCTCCGGCGAGGAAAGGGCCACCGTGGAGGCGGTGGGGGAGGGGGAGGGGGAGGCCTGGCTGGCCCTCTTGGAGGCCCGGGGCCTGCCGGAGGAGCATCCCGTGGTGCTGCGCCGGGAGGTGCACCAGGGCGGCCGCAGCCGTGCCTGGATCAATGGGGCCCCCTGCACCCTGGGGGATCTGCGGGAGGCCGGCCGAATCTGGATGCGCCTCCTGAGCCAGCACGACCACCAGAGCCTGCTCGGGGAGGAGAGGCATCTTGCCCTGGTGGACGAGGCCCTGGGCCTGCGGCCGGACCTTTCGGAGGCCGCCGCCCGGGTGCGGGAGGCGGAGGCGGCCCTGAAGGCCCGGCGTCGCTCGGAGGCGGATCGGGAGTCTCGTTTGGCCTGGCTGGAGGAACAGCTGGCGGAGCTGCACGCCTTGGATCCCAAGGCCGGCGAATGGACGGCCCTGCGGGAGGAGCGGGAGCCCCTGCGCCACGCGGCCCTTTTGGAAGGGGCCCATCGGGAGGCGGCGGAGGCTATGGAGGCGGCCCTGCCCCAGATCGAGGCCGCCCAGCGCGCCCAGGCCAGGGCCCTCACGGTCTGGCCCGAGGCCCAGGAGGCCGCGGACCGCCTGCGCAGCGCCCTCCTGGAGCTGGAGGACCTGCAGGCCCTGGCCCAGGACCGGGCCCTCCACTTCGGGAGGCAGGGGGCCCGGCGCCTGGAAGAGGTGGAGGGCCGCCTGGCCGCCTTCGAAAGGCTGGCCCGTCGCCACCGCTGCGAGCCCGGGGAGCTTCCGGCCCGTTTCCAGGATCTGAGGGCCGAGGCCCAATCTCTGGGAGCCGGCGCCGCCTCCTTGGAGGAGCTGGAGAGGGCCATGACGCGGACCGCCGAAGCCTACCGGCGCGAGGCAGAGGCCCTTCACGAACGGCGCGCGGGTCTCCTCCCGGACCTCGAACGGGCGGTCCACCACCGCCTGGGTTCCTTGGGGAGGCGGGGGGCCCGGCTCCAGGTGAGGCTAGGCTTGGCGGAGGAGGCGGGGAGTCCGGTCCTGCACCAGGGCGTGGCGGTGAGGGTCTCACCCCAGGGCTTCTCCAGCCTGGCCATCTGGATCGAATCCAATCCCGGCGAGGGCTTCCGGCCCCTCGCCAAGGTGGCCAGCGGCGGGGAGCTGAGCCGGCTCTTGCTGGCCCTGCTGGGGGCCGGCGTGGCCCTCTCCGGCGAGGGCCCCGGCCTCACCCTGGTTCTGGACGAAGTGGACGCCGGCATCGGGGGGGAGACGGCCCTGGCGGTGGGGGAGGCGATCCAGGCCCTGGGGGCCCGCCACCAGGTGCTGGCGGTCACCCACCTGGCCCAGGTGGCGGCCCGTTCCCATCGCCACGGCACCCTGACCAAGGCCACGGAGGGGGGCCGCACCCGCAGCCGCCTGACTTGGGTGGAAGGGGAGGCGAAGCTGCGGGAGCTGGCGCGGTTGCTTTCGGGTCACCCGGATCGGGTGGAGGCCCTGGAGCACGCGAAGGTGTTGCTTCCGGCCTAATCCCCGACCCTTCGGGCGGAAAGAAGGCGCCAGTGCCCGTCGGGCCTTTTGAGGGCGGCGAATTCCCAGACCCCCGCCTCCTCCCCGCCCACGGCGCAGAGGAGGCGCACGTTCCGACCGGCTACCACCTGGGTGTGGGCCTCGCGCACCGTTTCGATATGCAGGAGGGCCAGGTGCTTCTGCACGAAGTCCCGGGCCTCCTTGACCAAGGGGGAGTCGGGATCCACGGGGCTCTGTCCACCGGGTTTCACGGGAGGGGCCTTTCGGGGGGGGGGGGCTTCCTGGGCCCCAGAACCGAGGGAAAGACAGGCGGGAAGCAGGAGGGGGGGCATGGCCCCCCCGGGGTTTTTGTTAGCGGGGGGCCCGGGGGGGACAAGCCCACCACCCCCCCACCCCCCCCCGGTTGTGCGGGGTCGGCGGTTGGTA
>CAYSXG010000400.1:0-3739 GCA_964434895.1 uncultured Solibacteraceae bacterium
CTTCGAGGCCAGCTACCGGCTGGGCCTGGGCTCCTGGAACCTGAGCCTCATCGGCTACTACACGCGCCTCCAGGACCTCTACTCCCTGGACGTCAACGGCGCCGAGGCCGACCGACTCTACCCCCACAACGACCACTACACGAACCTCAAGGGCCAGACCTACAAGGTCTACTTCTTCAAGGGCTTCCCGGTGGAGGCGGTGGAGGTCCGCACCAACCACGGCAAGCAGCACAACACCGGCGAGGATCTGCGTCTGGACTACCTGCACCGCTGGGACGCGGACCGCAAGATCACGGCCTTCCTTTCCTACAGCCACGTGGACGGCAAGGTGGATCCCTTGGAAAACGGCGTGGAATACGAGATCGGCGCCGTCACCCCGGACCTCCTCAAGCTCGGGGCGGAGCTGGAGTGGGGACGGCTGAGCTTCAGCCCCCGCCTCCTGGTGGCCGGGGAGCAGCGCCTGGAGCGGCTGGACCCCAGCACCAACAAGCGCTACCACCTGCCGGGCTACAGCGTGCTGAACCTGGCCGCCCGCTACCAGGTGGTCCAGAAGATCGAGGCCTTCCTCACGGTCTCCAACGCCCTGAACAAGCGCTACAAGAACGCCAACGAGTACCCGGACTTCCCCCAGGTCACCTTCTTCGGCCAGCCCCAGGACCTGCGCCGCTTCTCCGGGGGAGTCACCTACCGCTTCTGAGCGATCCGCGCCGGGCCGTGTAAAATTGACGCTTCCCGGTGTCCCATGTCTGAATACAGCGCGGCCTTCTCCCTCGAACAGCTCCGCTGGCCCCTCCCGGACGTGGGGGCCGCGGGCCCTTCCAGCGGGGACCAGCGCGAGTTGCTGGCGGCCCTGGGCACCACCCAGGTGGATTGGGGGATCTTCGGGGGCTTCCTGGCCTTCGATCCCGAATGCTACGTGCGCCGCCGCCTCTTCCTGAACGAGTCCTGGGAGATCCTCATGCTCTGCTGGCTGCCGGGCCAGCAGACGGTGGTCCACGACCACGGGGCCTCCTGGGGGGCCACCCTGGTGCTCACCGGGGACCTGGTCGAAAGCCAGTACCGGTGGCGGGGGGAGGGCGCCCCCCTGGCGCACGTGAAGGACAACGCCCTGGGCTCCCGCCAGATCACGGTGGAGAGCCGCGACACCATCCACCCCGTGAGCAACCGCGGCGCCGCCCCCTCCGCCAGCCTCCACCTCTACTCCCCGCCCCTCGCCTACCTCCACGCCTACGATCCCCAGACCGGGGAGAAGCGCCGCGTGGAACCCAGCGAAAGCCGCTTCTACACCCGTTGATCACCGCCCCCGGCGCGGGGGTAGGGCCAGGGGCCTCCCGGCGATGGGCTCCGAGGGCCTCAGGCCCAGCTGCTCCGCCAGGGTCGCGGCCAGGTCCACGGTGCGCACCGGCTCCTCCCTCCGCCCCGCCGTCCAGGGCCCCCAAAAGAAGAGCGGGACCCGGCGGTCGTAGTCGTAGGGGCCGCGATGGGCCGCCGCAGCCTCCTCAGGGGGGCCCTCCGTGATGACGTGGGGCCCGAAGACCGGGAAGAGGTCCGCGCTGCGCCCCGGGGCGTAGCTGAGCTTGAGGCGCTCCCCCAGGCTCCGCTCCGGGGGCGTCGCTTCGGGCCGAAGGACCATGGCCTCCAGCTCCGCGGCCGTGAAGACCTCCACCACGTCGGGCATCTTCCGCACCTCCACCGCCACCGCCCTCAGCATGTCCGCGCGGGTGGCGCCCACCGCCCCCAGGACGACGTCGTCGAGGTAGAGCTTGGTGGGCACCGAGGCCGGCCGAATAGGATTCCCCCGCAGGGCGAAGCGCTCCTTGAGCCGATCCCGAAGGGAGCCCAGCCAGGCCCGGGGATCCACCCTCCGGGCCTCGGGCACCGTGGCCGCCAGGCGCTCCGGGAAATCCGAGCCCCCGTGGTCGGCGGTGAGGACCACCCAGGCCCCGGGATCCGCCCGGCGGAGCTCGCGCAGGAAGGCCCCGAGGGTCCCGTCCAGGCGCCGCACCTGGTCCTCCATCTCCGGCCCGGCGGTGCCGTAAAGGTGCCCGATGCGGTCCGTGGCGGAGAGGCCCACCAGGAGCAGGTCCGTGCCGGGGCCCCGGCCCAGGCGCCGGGCGGCCATCAGGGCCTTCGCGCCCCGGAGGACCGCCGCGTCGAGATGGGGCGAGGCCCTCCAAGCTTCCCAATCCGCCTCGCCCCAAGGCCCCCTTCCCGCCACCAGGCTCCGGGGCAGGCCCGCCTCCACCACCGTGCCGTTGACGACCCAGCGCCCGGCCCCCTGCCGGCCCTCGACGGCCCGCAATGGATTCCAGGAGAGGGGGCCCCGAAGTCCCGCCAGCAGGTCCCGGTTCAGGGCCTCCAGCCAGGGGGGCAGGCGGGCTTCGTAGTAGGTGGAGGTGGTGAAGCCCACCCCGTTCCCGAACCAGAGCACCTCGTCCGCCCCGGGCCCCGCCATGAGGATGGCCGAGCGCTCCTTCCCGCTGATGGAAAAGACGCGGCTCCCCGGGACCTGCTCCTTCAGCCATCCCCCCAGGGTGCTGCCCTGGAAGAGGGCCGGGGAGTAGCCCCGACCGTCCCTTCGCCCCAGGGTGCGGACGGCGGCGTCCTCCACGCAGTAGACCCTGCGCCCCGTGGCCCGGTCCAGCCAGTGGTTCTCCACGATGCCCGTGCTGGCGGGATGGCGCCCGGAGAGGAGCACCGAATGGCCCGGCCCCGTCTCCGTGAAGCCGTGCTCGTGGTAGGCCTGGGTGAAGGCGAGGCCCTCCCTTTCCAGGGTGCCCAGGCCCCCTCGAAGCCCGCCGCCCCAGCGATCCATGAGTTCGGCGGAGAGCTGGTCTACCGAAATGACCACCACCAGCCGGGGGCGCGGCGGGGCCGCCCCCAGAAGGGCGCCGAGGAGGAGGGCCAGGAGGGCGCGGCATCGCATGGCCCCAGTTTCCGCCGGCGCCGCGGCCGAGACCACGGAGGAATGCTCCGGTGGCATCCCGCCCCGCCCGAGGCGGTCTGCATCGCGCTTTTCCGTCCCTTGCGCCTTGGCTCTAGACTAACTTATTTGTTTTCAGCAGAAACAGCTCTGGCACGTTCCCTGACCTGGAAGGACCCAGGAGGTCCGAAATGCGAAAGCTGGCCCTGCTTCCTTGGATGCTCGTCGCGGCGCTCGCCGCCGCCGCCCACCCCCGCTGCCGCGTGTGGGTGGCCCCGCCCCGCCCCGTGGTGCTCTACCGGCCCGCCCCCTGCTGGGAGGCCCGGCCCCGGATCGTCCTGCGGGAACGCCCCGACTGGGACGACGAGGTGGTGCTCCGGGAGCGCCCGGTCTACGGGCCCGCCTACGGCGGCGAAGCCCTCGTGGTGTCGGGGGCCCGCCGGCCCCGCTTCCACTTCTGGGTCAACTTCTAGTCTTTTCCATGTAGGCTTCGAGGGCCTGACGGGCCTGGGCTCGGATGCGGCGGTGCAGGAAGGGCGTCCATCCCAGCAGCAGGCCCGGCAGCCCCAGGGCCTGGCGGGACCAGCGCCAGAGGCTGAAGCGGTCCCGATGGGCCAGGATGGCCCCCTCCAGGAAGCCGAATTGGCTTTCGATGACGTTGTGGACCGGGCGCCCGGTCTTCGAGAAGGTGTAGCGCGGCTCCCAGGTTCCGCTACCGCTGGCCTCGTCCGCGTGGTGGATCCGGAAGCTCATCTCCAGGCCCCGGGACTGGCCCAGGAGCATGGACCAAATGGCGCAGACCCCCACCCGGTTCAA
>CAYSXG010000401.1:0-3736 GCA_964434895.1 uncultured Solibacteraceae bacterium
CGCCCAGGGCCTCGAGCACCTGGTAACGCTCCCAGCCCGCCCAGGTCGAGGGCCGCGGGTCCCCTCCCTCGGCGCCCCCGAGGGTGGGGGCCTCCCGGGGGTCCCCGCCCTTCGGGACCCCCCGCGCCGGGGCCGCTTCCGGAAGGCCCCCCTGGGTTCGATGGGAGTCCATGCCCACGCTATCGGCAGCAGACGGGGGCCGAAGAAACTCCGGACATCCCGTCAGGGTTCGGGGTCCTCCTCCCCACCCTCGGGCCAGGGGCTGGGCTCGCCGACGCCCCATCGGCGCTGGTACCAGACTTCCTCGAGGTAGAGCCCGTGGGGGGGGGCCGTGCAGCCCGCCCGCCGGCGGTCCCGGGAAAGCAGAGCCTCCCGGAGGGAGTCCGGATCCCGGCGGCCCTTCCCCACCTCCACCAGGGTCCCGGACATGATCCGCACCTGGTGCATGAGGAAGCTGGTGCCCTCGAAGACCAGGTCCAGGCCCTCGCCATGGTCGAGCACCTCGGCCTTGAAGAGCGTGCGCAGCGGCGTCCGGGCCGCGCAGTCCTGGTGGCGGAAGGCCGAGAAGTCGCGACTGCCCACCAGGTGGCGCGCCGCCCGGGCCATGGGCTCGGGGTCCAGGGCCTCGGCGCCATGCACGTGCCAGCACCTCAAATGATGGAAGGGATCCTCCGCGGCCCCCTGGCGAATGCGGTAGACGTAGCGCTTGGCCACCGCGTGCTGGCGCGGCCAGAAGCCCTCCGGCGCCGCCTGGACCCGCCGGACGCGGATCTCCTGGGGCAGGTGGGCGTTGAGGGCCGCGAGGAGGCGGTAGGGATCCCAGACCCGCGAGGCCTGCACCAGGACCCCCTGGGCCCGGGCGTGGACCCCGGCGTCCGTGCGCCCGGTCCCCTGGGGGATGGGCGCCTCCGGATCGAAGGCCCTCAGGGCCTTCCACAGGTCCCCCTGCACGCTGCGAAGGGAGGTCTGGACCTGCCACCCATGAAAGGCGGTGCCCAGGTAGGCGAGTCGCAGGAAGTAGGGGTGGGCCATGGTCCCCATTGTAGGCGCCCGTCTAGGCCCGCCACTGCTGCATCGTGGAACATTGTGCACCCGAAAAGCAGCACTCGCAGATCATCTCGAAGAAACAGGCGACTTAGAACACCCCAAACATGGGCGTTCCACACTTCCAGGTAACCGTAGACCAGCCACTGAAGCCAATCCGCAAAAAAAAAATCTGGAAAACCCTTGACCAGCCTCATTCCAGATCGTACCTTCCTTCCAGTTAACTAATTTCCAGGTTTCATCAGGGTCTTCACCCCATCGTCTTTTGAAAACGCAGTCGCTACGGTCACCTAGCATCTGGGTGAACCTTTTTTCTCTCAACCCCGGGGACACAGCTCCCCATTTTGGAGGTATTCCAATGAACAAGGCCGAACTGGTCAGCGCAGTCGCCGACAAGGCTGGCATCACCAAAGCCCAGGCCGCTGCCGCCCTCGACACCCTGATTTCCAGCGTGTCCGGCGCCCTCCGTTCCGGCGACAAGGTCACCCTCGTCGGCTTCGGCACGTTCTCCGTCGTGAGCCGCGGCGCCCGCACCGGCCGCAACCCCCGGGACAACAAGCCCATCAAGATCGCCGCCAAGAAGGTTGCCAAGTTCAAGCCCGGCAAGAAGCTGGCCGACGAAGTCAACGGCAAGGGTGGCAAGAAGAAGAAGTAATCCGCCCCCTCCAATTCGACTGATCCGATCAGCCCGCTTTTTGCGGGCTGATTTATTTTTTTGAATATTATTCAAACCAAATTTACAAAACTCCCCTATCCAGGCCACGTCCGGCTCGCGCTCCGAAACCGGGCCGAAAAATAGCGTTCATAGTTCTTTCAGGGCGGGGAGGGGGCAAAAATTCAGGCGGGACGCCCTTTGGCCGATAGGGATCCCGAGGTGGACCATGTCCGAAGGTGGTGGAGGCAAGACCAAGCTCATCCTGATCGCCGTGCTGGCGCTGGTCCTGCTGGGCGGCGGCGGCTTCGGCTACAAGGTCTTCGTCCTCGACAAGAAGAAGGCCGCCGCCGAGGCCGCCAAGGCCGTGGCCAAGGGCAAGGAGGGGGAGGCCGAGACCAAGGGCGAGGCCAAGGGCGGCGACGAGGAGGAAGAGGAGGAGCCCAAAGCCGAGGGCGGCGGCCACGGCGAGGGCGGGGGGGGCGGCCCGGCGGTGCTGATCTACCGCCAGATCGTCAACCTCGAGGCCCCGCGGAAGAACACCTTCCTCAAGGTGGAGCTGCACATCCTCTTCCGGGACCCGGAGCTGGGCAAGAGCGCCGCGGGGGACAAGCCCACCCCGGAGAACTCCATCATCCGGGCCATGCTGCTGGAGAAGCTGAGCGGCCGCAAGCTGGAGGAGGCCCAGGACACGGAGGCCCGGGAGGCCCTGCGCCTGGAGATCAAGGACAGCCTCAACGAGAAGTTCAAGCCCAAGCCCCCCAAGGAAGGGGAGAAGGAAGACCCCAAGCACAAGAAGCCCAAGAAGCCCGTCAAGGACGTGCTCATCGTGGACTGGGCCATCCAGCAGGGCTGAGCCGCCCCGCGGGCCTGGAACGCCCATTGCTTTTCGTCCCCGCCGGGTCCAATGTTTGACCAGCATCGGGGAATGTCGTGGCCGCCAAACGCATCGATCGCATGGACGGGAACCAGGCCGTCAGTTTCGAGCAGGTCATCCACGACCTCATGCCGGTCATCGACACCCCCTTCAAGCTGGAGATCCAGCTGGGCCAGGCCCGCATGACCATCCGGGACTTCCTGGACCTGGACGTGGGCCACCTGGTGGAGCTGAAGAAGAGCGCCGGGGAGCCCATGGAGGTGCTCTGCCGGAACCGCGTCATGATGCGCGGGGAGGTGACGGTCCTGGAGGACACCCTGGGCCTGCGGGTCACCGAGATCGTGGACCCCAACAAGAAGGTCTGAGAATCCGCAATTCGGCGCCGCGCACGCGCGTGAAGCGGTGAACGGCACGAAGCGCATCCGCGTGGATTCGCGGTTTCAAACGCCGTTTTCCTGCATGAAGGTTCAGCCTCGGGCCCCTCCCGGCCGAAAGGAAGGCCATGTCCAACCGACAGATCGGGCCTTCCTGGGTCTCCCACCGCTTCCTGGCCCTGTCGACCTTCTGCTTCCTGGGGTCCGCGGGCATCGCCTACTTCATGCTGGCCTACGGCACGCCCCGGGACTTCGAGCTGCTGGGGCTCTCCAACATCAGCCGCACGCTGAACTACCTCATGGCCGTGGTGCTCACCTGCATGGCCCTGATCCTCCCCCTCACCTCCAACCTCTACTCCTCGCGGCTGGTGCGCCTCTACGTGACCCATCCGCTCATCGTGATCGGCCTCTCGGTGCTGGTCCTGGCCCAGCTGGTGGTGATCGCCGCGGCCTTCTTCCCCCCGGACCACCCCTTCTCGATCCACCTCATCCACGTCATCTCGCTGGGCTACCTGCTGGTCCTCACCACCATCCTTCCCTACCTCTACGGCATCAGCCAGTTCCTCCGCCCCGGCTACTTCATGCCCATGCTCACCCGCCGGGGCATCGCCCACCTCCGGAGGCTGAATCACGGAAGGCAGCCCGACGTCAACGCCCGGGCCCTTTTCGAGACCGTGGACGTGGTCACCAACATCGCCCTGACGGGGACGGCGAGGGCGGACCGGCACCGGGTCCTCCCCTCCCTCCCTCCCCTGCACCCCCCCCGCTCGGGACCCACCCACCACGCGC
>CAYSXG010000402.1:0-3714 GCA_964434895.1 uncultured Solibacteraceae bacterium
CCGCCTTCCGCCGCCGGGGCCGGCGGTTTCCAGGCATTCGTTGCAGGCCTTCCCGGGAAGGCCCTCCCCTTCCGTGAAGGCCCGCATCCCCTCGGCCCCGAGGCGCACGACGCCGCCGTCGGTGGCCACCCAGGCGCCTTCGCGTCCCTCCCGCAGGCTCCACACCCAGTCGCTGGGAAGGCCTCGGCGGCGGTCCAGCTGGGTCCAGCCCTGGGCGCTCCAGCGCAGGAGCCCGGCCCCCCCGGTGCAGATCCAGACGCTTTCGGTGCCGTCCTGGGCCACGGTGCGGGTGAGCCCGTTGATGCGGGGCCGGGGCGGGACCGTGGGCAGGTCCAGGCGCTCCCAGGCGCCCCCCCGCAGGATCCAGAGCCCGTCGTCCTGGGTCCCCACCCACAGGTCCCCCCGCCCGTCGAAGAGGAGGGTCCGGACGTAGTTGGACTTGGCCTCCCGGGGCAGGTTCAGGGTTCGCCACTGCCGGCCGTCGAAGGTCGCGACCCCGTCCTGGGTGGCCACCCACAGGCGTCCCTTGGGATCCCGCACGATGGCCTGGACGGTGGGGTTGGGCAGCCCCTCCTTCTCGCCGTAGACGCGGAGGGCCGGGGTCCCCGGGAGTTCCGGCAGCGCCGAAGCCGGCACCGCCAGGCTCAGGCAGAGGAGGGCGCGAGCGAGCAGCACACTCCAAGGGATCGACCGCCGACCGGCGGGACATGATTCAGCGCGAAGAGGTCAGCTGGACCGGCGCGGGGCCCGCGGAGACCGCCAGCTGGAAGGTGAGGCGGAAGCAGGCCCCCCGGCCGGGTTCGCTTTCCAGGCCCACCCGGCCCCCCATGGTCTCCACCAGGGACTTCACGATGGCCAGGCCCAGCCCCGTGGAGCTTTCGCCGGCGGGGGGCCGGGCCGAAAGGCGGGCGAACTGCCCGAAGACCCGGTTCTGGTCCTCCGGGGTGAAGCCCGGGCCCTCGTCCTGCACCGCCACCCAGCCGGTGCCGGCGCTCACGGTGACCTGGCGGAGGGGGGGGCCCTTGGGGGTGAACTTGATGGCGTTGGAGATGAGGTTATCCAGCACTTCCTGGAGGAGGACCCCGCCGGCGAGGATGGGGGGGAGCTGGTCGGGCACGGCGGCGACGAGGTGGATGCCCTTGGCCATGGCCCTCACCCCGTAGGCCTCCAGGGCGTGCTGGATGATGGGGTGGAGGTCCACCGGGGCCAGGTTCACCTCCAGGCGCCCCCCCTCGATGGCCTCCAGGTCCAGGAAGCGGCGCAGCAGCTCGTGCATGAAGTCCGCGCACTGGCGGATCTTGGCGCCCACCTCTTGGACTTCCTTCGGCTCCAGGTCCGGCTCCGTGAGGAAGTCGGCGTTGATCATCACCGCGTTCAGGGGGTTCCGCAGATCGTGGGCCACCACCCCCAGCATGCGGCTCTTGGTCTCGTCCAGCACCGCCAGGCGCTGGTTGGTGGCCATCAGCTCCAGCTTCTGCCGCTCCAGGTCCGAGGTGGCGGCGCGCACCTTGGCCTCCAGCTCCCGGTTGCGGCCCTCCAGCCAGTTCACCCGGAGGCGGTGGAAGCCCGCCACGGCAAGGAGGGCCAGGAGGCCGTAGAGGGCCAGGGCCCAGGGGCTCCGCCACGGATAGGGCCGGATGCGGAAGGGGATGTCGAGGGCCTCGGTCTCCCGGCCCAGGTGGTCCCGGGCGCGGACCCGGAGCACGTAGCGGCCGGGGCCGAGGCCCGTCAGCTCCCGCTTGGCGTCGGGGCTCCAGGGGCCCGGCTGGTCCTCCAGCCCCAGCAGCTGGGTCTGGTAGCGGACGTCCTTGGAGCGGATGAAGACCGGCAGGTTGTATTCCAACACCAGGTTCCCCTGGCCCTGGCCCAGCTCCAGCCGGGAGGGGGTGCCCAGGGACCTCCCCCCCACCGTGCAGGCCTCCAGGAGGGGCGGGGCCAGGGGCTGGGGGGGCAGCTCCTGGCCGGGGTTGAAGAGGGTCACGCCCTGGCCGGTCCCGACCCACAGGCGCCCGAGGCTGTCCACGCAGGAGGCCCAGGCGTTGCATAGGCGGTTGGGCAGGCCGTCGTCCTCGGTGTAGGTGGTCACGCGCCAGGCGGGCCCCGGGTCCGTGCCCGGGGGGCCCTCCAGCCGTGCCACGCCCCGGTTCGTCATGACGTAGATCCTTCCGGCCCCGTCCTTCTGGATGCCCACGATCACGTCGCCGGGGAGGGCCGGCTGGGTCTCGGTGTTGAAGACGGACCAGCGGGCCGATGGATCGTTGGGGTCCATCCAGGCCAGGCCCCCGCCGAAGGTGCCGGCCCACAGCCGCTGGCGCCCGTTGGGCAGCCTTTCGGCCAGCAGGGAGTAGACCGACGTGTTGGGCAGGCCCGCCTCGAGGCTGTAGGCGGTCCATTTGCCGTCCCGGTAGCGGCCCACGCCCCCGCCCCGGGTCCCCGCCCAGAGGCTGGGGGTGCCGTCCCGGTCCAGGGTTGCGGCGAGGGCGTAGATCCAGTCGTGGGGAAGGCCGTCCTTGCGGGTGAAGAAGGTCCACCGCCCCTGGCAGTAGCGGCTCAGGCCCCCCTCGGAGCCCACCCAGAGGGCCGGGGTTCCCTCTTCCACCCGCTCGAGGAGGGCGGTCACCTGGGGGGCCTTGAGGATCTCCACCCCCGCGGCCAGCCTCCAGCGCTCCCCCTCCTGGACCACCAGGCCCTTGAGGCCGCCGGCCACCATGCGCCCACCGAAGGTCTCGGAGCGCATGAGGACGTTGATGACGGGACTGGGGAAGCCCTGGTCCGCCTCCTGGTGGACCCAGCGGCCGCCGTCCCAGTGGAGGATCCCCTGTTCGGTGCCGAACCAGAGGGCTCCCTGCTTGCGCTGGCCGTCCTCGGCGATGGAGAGGACCCGGGCCCGGGGGAAGTCCGGGCGGAGATCGAAGCGGGACCAGCCCCCGGCGTCCAGGGCCCCGAGGCCGCTGCTCCGCATGGCGATCCAGAGGTCGGGGTGGTGGCGGGGATCCTCCAGGAGGTCGTAGATGCCCGAGGCGGGGAAGCCCATCTGGGGGGACAGGGATTCCCAGGGCCCCTCCCCGGCCTTGAACAGGAGGCCGTGCTCGTAGGTGCCCGCCCAGATCACGCGGGTACCGTCCGGGCGGAGGGTGGTCGTGAGGATCACCGCGTGCTTGGAGGCGAAGCCGGAGCTGGGTTCGTGACGCTCCCAGGCGCTGCCGTCCCAGCGCAGCAGGCCCAGGCCCCAGCAGCTGATCCAGAGGCTCCCCCCGCCGCCCGGGCTCCGGAGGTCCAGGACGTCGTTGTACTCGTGGTCCTGGACCGGAGGGTCCGGCCGGGCCGGCTCGATGCGGTCCTTCACGAGGGAGTAGAGGCCCCCCATGCCCGCCACCCAGACGCGGTCCAGGCCCGGCCGGGTCCTCCAGACCCAGGGGTTCTTCAGGCCCTCGGCGGGGCCCCACGTGGTCCAGGAACCCCCGAGGTAGCGCGCGACCCCCGCGTCTGCGGTGGCGGCCCACAGGGAGTAGCCCTCCCCTTCCCGGGCCCAGCGCAGGTGGTTGATGCGCCGGGCCGGAAGGCCCCGGTCCGCGCCGTGGCGGGTCCAGGTCCCGTCCTGGGCCAGCTGCCAGAGCCCGTCGTCCTGGGTCCCGAACCAGGCGGAGCCGTCGGGGGTTCGGGCCGAGGCCCGGAATTGGCGGGGGCGGGCCGGCTCCGGGGAGGGGCGGGGAG
>CAYSXG010000403.1:0-3709 GCA_964434895.1 uncultured Solibacteraceae bacterium
AGCTGCCCGGTGATGTCGACGCGCTGCTGGCAGTACTGGTCGAAGGCGGCCCGCAGCGTCGTGTCGTGCAGCGAGGCATACCGTGCGGTCATCTGCGGGCTCTTGTGGCCGAGCATGCGCTGCACGATGTGCTCGGGAACGCCGGAGTTGATCATTCTTGCCCCGAGTGTGTGGCGGAAGCGGTGCGGGCTGACCCGGACCGGCTGGCCGTGGACACGCTGCGGAAGATCTTTTCGGGGGCGGGCATCGCCTTCGAGGACCGCGCCGGCGCCAGCGGAGAATCTCCGCGCAAGCTGGCGGCCCTGGTCTCCCCGCCCCTGCGCATGCTCGTCCAGGACATCAACAAGTTCTCCAACAACTTCATGGTGGAGACCCTGGTGAAGAAGTTCGGGGACGGCACCTGGCCCCGGGGCGTGCAGCGCATCCAGGAGTTCTACCGGACCAACTACGGGCTCGGGTCGGACAAGATCCAGATCACCGACGGCAGCGGCCTCAGCAAGGACAACCGCCTCTCCGCCCGGACCCTGGCCATCGTCCTGCGGGGGGCCTACCACGACTTCGAGGTGGGGCCGGAATTCACCGCCAGCCTCAAGATCATCGGCGGCGAGCCCTTCCGGCTGCACATCAAGGACCCCAACCTGGCCCGCCGGATCCGCTGCAAGACCGGCCACCTCAACGGGGTGAGCAGCGTGTGCGGCCTGCTCCAGACCCCCGACGGCAAGCTGCGGGTCTTCGCCATCCTCCTGAACGGGGAGGCCCACGAACAGGACCTCTGGGAGCAGGTGAGCCGCTGGGCCAACTGAGACCGACGGCGCCTTCCGGGGCCTCCGGCAGGGAAACCCTGTAGTTGGCGGCAGCCTGGCGTGAGCCGCGCCGCCCTTGCGGGCGGCGCGGGGGCTGGGGTCTACTGATGGGGCGGGGCGCCGGCGCGCACCGTGGGAGGAGGCGGATGGCCCGGATCGCCGTGGTGGACGATAGCCGCCTGGCGCGCACCTTCGCGGTGGCGGCCCTGCGCGGGGCCGGGCACGAGGTCTTCGAGGTGGATCCCACCAGCCTCTTCGGCGTGATGGAGACCCTCAAGGGCGAGGCCCCGGACCTGATGGTGGTGGACTACCTGATGCCCCTCTGCCCCGCCCAGAGCCTCATCCGGGCCTGCCGGGAGGACGAGGCCCTCAAGGGCATGCGCATCGTCGTGCTCACCGCCCACCGGGACATGGAGGCCCTGGACCGCCTGGACAGCTTCGGCGTCTCCCAGGTGGTGCTCAAGCCGGTGGCCCCCGAGGCCCTCGCGGTCATCGTGCTGGACGCCTTGGAACAGGACCTCCCCGGATGAGCTCCCGAGTCAACGGGGGAGGGATGGGCCTGGCCGCCATCCTGCTGGGCGCCTCCCTGCTGGGTTTCGCGGCCCTCTTCGTGAAGTGGGCCCTGCTCGGCGGGGTGGGGGTCCTGCTCATCGGCTTCTACCGCATGGCCTTCGCGCTGCCCGGCGCCTACCTGCTGGCCCGGCGCGAGGGGGACCCGGGCTCCGGCCCCGGAAGGGCCTGGGCCCTGGGGGCGGGGCTGGCCTTCTTCCTGGACCTGGCCCTCTGGCAGTGGGCCATGGTCTACACCGGCGCCGCCAACGCCACCCTCCTGGTGGGGGGGCTCTCCCCCATCTGGGTGGCCCTCTTCTCCTTCCTGTTCCTGCGCCTGCGCTACGGCTGGGTGGGCTGGACCGGCCAGGCCCTGGGCCTGGCCGGGGCCATGGTGCTCGGCCTGGCGAAGGGGGCGCGGGTGGGCTCGGGCAAGGGGGAGGCCATCGCCTTCGCCGCCAGCTTCTGCTACGCGGCCTTCACCCTCCTGCTGGCCCGCAGCCGCCAGCACCTGCGGGCCCCTCAGACCCTCTTCTGGATGAGCCTGGGCTGCCTGGCCTGCTTCCTCGTTGCGGCCCTGGTCCTGCGCCAGCCCTTCGTCGGTTTCCCGCCGGGGGCCGGGGCCAGCCTCCTGGGCCTCGGCCTGGTTGGTCCGCTCCCGGCCTGGTGGCCTCACCCCCGGGGCCTGGGCCCCGGCGTACCGGCCCTGGGGGCCATCGGCCTCCAGGCCCAGCAGGTGGCCACCATCTTCCTGGCCGCCGCTTGCCTCCACGAGGCCCTCCGGCCCCTGGGCATCCTCGGGGCCGTGCTCATCGTGGCGGGCATCCTCTGCGTCGCCACGAGCCCGAAGCGCCTGGCGGCCTGAACTCTCAGAAGGCCGCGTGAAGCCGGAGGGCGAACACCTCCACCGGCCCGCGGTCGCGGTTGTAGCCCGGGTTCCACACCCGCTGGGCGTCGAAGGTGAGGGTGAGTCCCTTGGCCAGGCCCAAGGCGTAGTAGGCCTCCAGGATGGTCTCCGGGCCGTAGGCGAGGCGCCCGTCGCCCAAAAGGAAGCCCTCTCCTCCTCGGGCCAGGTAGTCCCGGTGGTCCTGGCTCAATCCGTTCACCACGAGGGCGGCGGCCAGTCGATCTTCCTTCCGGCCCCAGGCTCCGCCGAGGAGCTGGGCCCCGAGCGCCAGGCTGCGATCGATTTCCGTGAAGGCCCAGGTTTCGGTGGCGCCGTCGTTCCAGCTCAGGCGGCCGAAGACCCCCAGGGCCTCGAGGAGGGACTGCTCCGCGTTCAGGCCCAGCCCCCACTTGGTGCGGCCCGGGGCGCGGGTGGCCACGACGTCCGGGTGGGGCAGGGCCGAGGCGTCCTGGTAGTTCCCCATGCGGGCGTGGTTGGCGAAGGCGAGGACGCGCAGCCGGCCTTCGCGGTCGCCCCAGGTGGGGGCCTGTTCCGCTTCGAGGACTTCACCTGGGGACCGGCTCGACTGGTGCTCGACTTCGAGCTGGTTGGCGGCCACGGGCTCCATGAAGGTACCGCCGCGAAGGGCCCAGGCATCCCAGGCCCACTCTACGGCGACGCCCCAGGTGTAGCCTCGCGTATCGGCGGGATAGTCCCAGGCTCCGGCCCCCATGAGGGACCAGTTGAGGAACTGGGTCCGGGGGTCATGGGCGTAGGCGTTGCCGTCGAAGAAATCGAGGGTGCTGAAACGGCCGGCGGTCAGGGTAAACCGGCGCCTGGGGCGGGGGCCGGCCAGCTGGTTGGCGTCCGATTCCAGGAGCTCGGGGCTCCCGCCCAGGTCCCAGGTGTGGCGGAGGTAGAGCCGGGCCAGGCTGAGTTTCAGCTGGGGGCTGTCCACGCGATAGATCTCCCCGTTGGGGGCCCCCGCCAGGCCCAGCACCTGGCTGAGGCCCTGGCCGGCGCTCAGCTCCGGATCCAGGTAGACCTCGCCGCCCTTCCAGGGCCTCCACCCCAGGAAGAGCGTGGAGGTGAAGGAGGTCCGCGTCTCCTTCCGGGACTGGAAGCTGTGATCGCCGGAATAGGGGGCGTCGAAGGCGCCGTGGCCCTGCACCACCACCGTGGATTGGCCGTGGACGTTCCAGGATTCCGGGGGCGCTTCTCCCGGAGCCCCAAGCAGGATCAGCGTCGCGAGGGTCAGGCTCATGGCGTGTCCGTCCTCATTCGGGGGTGAGGACGCCGCGGTCCTCGCGGTAGGCGAAGAGCTCCCCGAAGCGCCCCCAGGTCACCAGGGTCTCGAAGGTGAGCTCGGGGTTCTCCATGGGGAGCCGCTGGGAGATCTCCGCCAGGAGCTCCGGGCGCTTGAGCTCCCCGTTGTGCAGGTCCAGCGTCTCCCGCACGAGCCGGAAGAGCC
>CAYSXG010000404.1:0-2505 GCA_964434895.1 uncultured Solibacteraceae bacterium
CTGCGCTCCTCCAAGACCGTCATGGTCACCTTGGAGGACGCCTTCGTGGCCGACGGGGACATCCTCGGCCATCCCGGCGACGGCCTCAAGGTGGCCCTGGGGGGCCTGGACGGGGGCCGCATCGGCATCGCCGCCCAGTCCGTGGGCATCGCGAGTCGGGCCCTGGAGGAGTCCATCGCCTACGCCAAGACCCGCCACACCTTCGGCAAGCCCATCGGCGAGCACCAGTCCATCCAGAACTACCTGGCGGAGATGGAGGCCCGGGTCCAGGCCTCGCGCCTGCTGGTCTACAAGGCCGCCGCCCTCAAGAACGAAGGGCTGCCCTGCACCCTGGAGGCGGCCACCGCCAAGCTCTTCGCCACCGAAAGCGCCGTATGGGTCTGCGACCGGGCGGTGCAGATCTTCGGCGGCTACGGCTACAGCCGGGAATACGTGGTGGAGCGCCTGTACCGGGACGTGCGGGTGACCACCATCTACGAGGGCACCACGGAGATCCAGCGCATGGTCATCGCCCGGAACCTCCTGAAATAGAGGTATTCAACGCATGATGAAATACCCCTTGCGCGACGGGGTTTCCCCGGGCATCCTGGCCCCACCGGCTAAACGCCGCCGCGGGACCTTCCGTAGGCTGCTCATCACTGATGGCTGTTCTTTCTGATCCCTTTAGGAGTGGCGATGGTTCGTGGTTCCCTCATCCCTGCCCTGCTCGTGGGCCCCGCCTTGATGGCCCAAGGGCCTGTGCCCAAGCGGCTTTCCCTCCAGGAGGCCATCCAGGCCTCCCTGGAGAACAACCTGCAGGTGACCCTCGCCAAGGAGGCCCGCGAGTCCACCAAGGCCGGCGTGCTCGTCAGCGAAGGCGCCTTCGACTGGAACCTCGGCGCCACGCTGAAGGCCTCCCACGGCGAGAATAAGTACTCGGACGTCGCCACCAACAACCGTACCCTCACCCTGAGCGCCAACCGCACCCTGGAATGGGGCGCCTCGGTCCAGGCCTCCTACGCCCCCTCCTACTCCAGCGTCGCCATCCCCAACCTCGGGGGCACCACCCCGGGCAACGGCGGCGCCGACACGCCCTACACCGCCGGGCTCAGCCTCGGCTACACCCAGTCCCTGCTGCGGGGCTTCGGACGCACCGTCACCGAAAGCGCCCTCGTCGTGGCCCGCAAGGGCTCCCAGCAGGCGGACCTGGCCTTCCAGAAGTCCATCATCGAGCTGGTGGCCAACACGGAATCCCAGTACTGGGACGTGGTCTACTTCCAGCAGTTCCTGGAGAACAAGCAGCAGGCCCTGGCCCTGGCCCAAAAACAGCTGAAGGAGAACAAGATCCGCGTGGAAGTGGGCACCCTCGCCCCCATCGAGGTCACCAGCGCCGAGGCGGCCGTGGCCCAGAAGGAGCAGGAGATCATCGCCGCGGAGGCCCAGCTCCTCAACGCCAAGGACGCCCTCATCCGGGCCCTCTACCCGAGCACCGAAAGGCCCCTGGGCCTGGAGCTCACGGACGCCCCCAAGGTGGAACCCGTCACCCTGGAGGAGTCCGCCGCGGAGAAGATGGCCCTCGAGCGGCGCGTGGAGCTCAAGTCCGCCAAGCTGGACCTGGAGTCCAAGCAGATCCAGGAGAGCGTTTCCCAGGACGGCCTGAGGCCCCGCCTGGACCTCGGCCTCGGCTACAGCGCCAGCTCCCTGAGCTACGGCGCCCTGGGCCCGGCCAACTCGGACGTGGTCAAGTCCAAGCTCCCCGGCTACAGCGCGACCCTCACCTTCGCGGTGCCCATCGCCAACCGCGCCGCCAAGGGCGCCCTGATCCAGGCCCGGGCCGGCCGGCGCAGCAGCGAGCTGACCCTGCGGGACCAGCAGCTGGGCATCGTCCTGGAAGTGCGCCAGGCCCTCCGCAACCTGCAGGCGGCGGAAAAGGGCGTGGCCGCCGCCGAGAAGACCCGCATCTTCCGGGAAAAGGACCTCGAGGCCGAGCAGAAGAAATTCGAGAACGGCATGAGCACCAACTTCCTGGTGCTCTCCAAGCAGAACGACCTGGACACCGCCAAGTCCAACGAACTCCAGGCCCGCACCACCTACGCCAAGGCCGTGACCTCCCTGGAGAAGGCCGACGGGAACCTGCTGGAGGCCCGAAAGCTGGAAATCCGCTGAACGGAAAAGAGCAACCTCCAACCAGATCGGGGGCCCCGCCGGGGCCCCCGATTGCGTTCGGATTCCGGGAGGAAGTACGCTAGATTCATGAGTCAAACACCCGATTCCCTCTACGGCCCGCAGGATTCCCAGCCGGAGGCGGCCGCGGGCCCCGGCCTCTTCGAACAGATCTCCGGCGTCTTTACCGGGCCCGCAGCGACCTTCGACCGCCTGGGCAAGGCACCGGTCTGGGGCGTGCCCTACCTGTTCCTGTCCACCCTCACCTTCATCTTCACCCTCCTCTGGGTGTGCCGGGCCGCCTGGCTGGCCTTCCTCCCCGCCCTGCCGGAACAAGCCGGACCGCCCGACCCGACCCTATCG
>CAYSXG010000404.1:2515-3695 GCA_964434895.1 uncultured Solibacteraceae bacterium
AGCGTGGGGCCAGCCGAGGCGCCCGGCAACGCCCGGGGGGGCCCTTACCGCCCAAAACCCCTTGAGTTGGCGGCCGGAGGGGGGCACGGGCGGGTGTTGGCGGCACGCCACCCGGACGCCGCCGAGGTCGCCGACCTGACGGCGACGCTCGACCGGATGTTCGTCACCGCTCCTTGCGTGCGTCTCGATCACGTACTCCGCGCGTTCCTCTGCGCCCCGGGCGGGTGGTTATCCAGACCCCGGAAAATTTCATTCCCACCTCCGTCGGGTTCAACCTGCACGTGGATAACCCCAAGGTCCAGGCCCTGCTCCAGAGCCTGGACCCCTTCGCCTTCGCCTTCGGCGTGCTCGGATACATGGCCCTGCGCCGCATCCTCAAGCTCTCCCCCGGCGCCGCGGTGGCCCTGCTGGTGGTCTACAACTGCCTCTTCAACCTGCTCCCCATCCTGAAGGCCAAGTAGGCTTCGCGACGTCCGCCCTAGGGGCCCCCGCACGGGGGCCCTTTTTTATTTCCGCGAAGGCCGCCGTCGGAAGACGCGACGGGCGGCTGAAACGAGAGGGCCCGCCATGCGGCGGGCCCGTTCGCGGGAAGACGACTGCCACCCGAATCCGCGGTACGCGGGGATGCCATTCCGGGCACCCATCGCTGACTTTCGTCAGCGATAAGCCGGGATGCCCGTCACTTCCTGGCCGATGACCAGGGTGTGCATGTCGTGGGTGCCCTCGTAGGTGTAGACGCTCTCGAGGTTGGCCATGTGGCGCATGACCGGGTACTCGTCGAGGATGCCGTTGGCCCCCAGGATGGTGCGGGCCTTGCGGCAGATCTCCAGGGCGACGTTCACGTTGTTCATCTTGGCCATGGAGACCTGGGCCGGCGTGTAGGTCTTGGCGTCCTTCATGCGCCCCAGCTGGAGGGCCAGGAACTGCCCCTTGGTGAGCTCCGTCACCATCCAGGCCAGCTTCTCCTGCTGGAGCTGGAAGGAGGCGATAGGGCGGTCGAACTGGATGCGGTTCAGGGAGTAGTCGAGGGCGCACTGGTAGCAGGCGTCCGCGGCCCCCAGGGCACCCCAAGCGATGCCGTAGCGGGCCTGGGTGAGGCAGCCCAGGGGCCCCTTGAGACCCTTGACGTTGGGCAGGAGGCTCTTCTCCTCGTCCACGATGACGTCCTCGAGGACCAGCT
>CAYSXG010000405.1:0-3690 GCA_964434895.1 uncultured Solibacteraceae bacterium
GGCCCTCCTGAGCTGGCTGTGGGCCTACTGGGGGCATGCCGTGTTCTACCGGCCCGCCATGGTGTCGCAGGCCTGGCTCAGCGACCGCGGCGGCTTCCTCTTCCTTCTGACGAACATGCTCATCCCGTTCTATCTCGCCGCCTCGTGCGCGCGCGAGGGCCTTGGCCAAGACGAGGGGGCGGAGCGCTTGGGCCCCTGGATCCTGTTCGTCCTGTGCTGGGGCGGCCTTTGGGCGCTTTTCCCGCAGATGCGCAGCCCCTCCGGGGCCGGAGAGATCTGGAGCCATCTCTGGGACGGCTACGGCTTCATCGTGTGGGCGGGGGGCCTCGCCGCCGCGTTATGGCTGTGCCGGGCCGGAGACTGGCGCGTCTACCTGAAGCTGGCTCTGGCGGTGGGCTTCCTCGGCTCGGCGTACGGCGTCCTCCAGTACTTCAACGTCGGGCTGATCTGGCCCAACGTGCTGAACCCGTACGGGGGCCGCGCGGTCTCGACCTTCGGGAACCCGAACTTCATGTCCTCCTTCAACGTCCTGCTCCTGCCCTTCGCGGCCTTGTTCTTCCTGCAATCGTCGGGGCCGCGGCGCGCGGCCTACGCCGTCTTGACCCTGACGTTGGAGGCGGCCCTGTTGGCCAGCCTCACCCGCTCCTCCTGGCTCGGGGCCGCCGTGGCCCTCGGGATGCTGACCCTGTCTCCCGAGGTGCGGCGGCAGGTGCGCGAGGACCCGAGGCCGGCGGGCCTCCTGTTCGGATTGGGGCTGGCGATGGCGCTGTTGTGGCCGCAAAGTCCGATCGCCAGCCGCCACACCCCGGACGTCACTGGCCCCCTTCAGGTACCCTCCCAGATTGGCGAGGAGAACGGCCCCTTAAACCCCAGCGCACACCGCCCCCGGGTCCCCCTCCGCCTAGCCCCCCCACGCTGCCTCCCCACCCGCCTGGCTGTCCGGCAACGGCTCCACCGCCACCGCGACCCTCTACCAGGACGTGGCCATTCCCGCCTCCGCCACCAGCGCCACCCTCAGCTTCTGGATGCACATCGACACCGCCGAGAGCGGCAGCACCGTCTACGACACCCTTCTGGTGCGGGCCCTGAACACCTCGGGCAACGTGCTCCAGACCCTGGGCACCTGGTCCAACGTCAACGCCAACTCCGGCTACGTCCAGAAGAGCTTCGACCTGACCGGCCTCAAGGGCCAGACGGTCCGCATCCACTTCAAGGGGGTGGAGGACGCCAGCTACCAGACCTCCTTCGTGATCGACGACGTGACCCTCACCGTCAAGTAGCCCGGAACCCCTCCGGCGAGCCAGGCCCCGGGACTCCGGGGCCTTCGCTTTTCCGGGCCCCCGTGCTGAAATAAGGACGGACTCCGGGGCGCTTGGGTGCGTTCCATAGACGCACGAGGGCGCCGATGAGCGAGAAAAAGAAGTACTCCGTCTACCTGCCGAAGACGGACTTCCCCATGAAAGCGGATCTGCCGCAGCGGGAGCCCAAGCGGCTGGAGCGCTGGAAGGCCGAGTCCCTCTACGCCCGGGTGGAGGCCCGGCGGAAGATGGACAACGCCGCCGGGGTGGGGAAGGGGCGGGCCATCCTCCACGACGGCCCCCCCTACGCCAACGGCGCCAGCCACATGGGGCACGCCCTCAACCACATCCTGAAGGACGTGGTGGCCAAGACCCGGCGCATGGAGGGCTTCGAGTCCCCCTACGTCCCGGGCTGGGACTGCCACGGCCTGCCCATCGAGCACGCGGTGGAGAAGGACCTGGGCCCCAAGCGCCGGGAGCTGAGCCGCGCGGAATTCCTTCAGAAGTGCCGGGCCTACGCCCAGAAGTGGATCGACGTGCAGCGGACCACCTGGAAGCGCCTGGGGGTGCTGGGCGACTGGGAGCGCCCCTACGTCACCATGGCCCCGGCCTTCGAAGCCGCCGTGGTGCGCCAGCTGGGGACCCTCTTCGAGCGGGGCGCCGTCACGCGCAAGCTGAAGGTGGTCCACTGGAGCTACGGGGCCCGCACGGCCCTGGCCGAGGCCGAGGTGGAATACGCCGACCGCACCAGCCCGGCCATCACCGTGGCCTTCCCGGTGGAGGACGCGGAGGCGCGCCGGATGGAGCTGCCCACGCCCCTCTTCCTGCCCATCTGGACCACCACGCCCTGGACCCTGCCCAGCAACCGGGCCGTGGCCATGCACCCGGACCTCGAGTACGCCATCCTTCGGGCCGACGGACGGCACTTCGTGGTGGCCGTGCCCCTGGTGGAGGCCGTCGCCAAGCAGCTCGGCGGGGAGGTCCATCGGGAGGGCGTGCGCAAGGGCGCGGAATTCCAGACCCTCGTGGCCCGCCATCCCTGGATCGACCGGGAAAGCCCGGTGCTGCTGGGCGACCACGTCACGGCGGATACGGGCACGGGACTGGTGCACACGGCGCCGGACCACGGCGTGGACGACTTCAACCTCGCCCACCACCTGGGCCTCTTCCAGCACGTGGGGGCCGACGGCAAGTTCCAGGCCTCGGTGGAGGATCCGGAGCTCGACGGGAAGAATATCTTCGACACCAATGCCCTGGTCATCGAAAAGCTGAGGGCCCGAGGCGCCCTCCTGCACGAGGACAGCCTCTTCCACAGCTACCCCCACTGCTGGCGCACCAAGACCCCCATCCTCTTCCGCGCCACGGAGCAGTGGTTCATCACCATGGACACGGAGCTCAAGGGCAAGCACGCCACCCTGCGGGAGCTGGGCCTGGCGGGGGTGGACGCCACCACCTGGGTGCCGGCCCAGGGCCGCAACCGCATCCACGCCATGATCGCCGGCCGCCCGGACTGGTGCATCAGCCGCCAGCGGGCCTGGGGCACGCCCATCACCGTGCTGCGGCACAAGGAGAGCGGCGAGCCCCTGGTGAGGCCCGAATTCTTCGAGCGCGCCGCCCGGGTCATCGAGAAGGGGGGCATCGAGGCCTGGGCCGACTATCCGGTGGAATCGCTGGTGGAGGGCCTGGACATCGATGCGTCCCTCTATCAGAAGGAGACGGACATCCTGGACGTGTGGATCGATTCCGGCGTCAGCGCCGGCGTGGTCTGCGACACACACCCGGACCTGAGCCGACTGGACTACGGGAACTTCATCTACCTCGAAGGCTCGGACCAGCACCGGGGCTGGTTCCACAGCTCCCTCCTCTTCAACCTGGCCGCCAGCGGCGAGAAGCCCTACACCACCGTCATCACCCACGGCTTCGTCATGGACGGCAAGGGCCAGAAGATGAGCAAGAGCCTGGGCAACACCGTCACGCCCGAGGACGTCATGAAGACCTACGGGGCGGACATCCTGCGCCTGTGGGCCTGCAGCGTGGACTACAGCGAGGACGTGCGCATCGGGAAGGAGATCCTGGAGCGCAACGCCGACGCCTACCGCAAGATCCGCAACACCCTGCGCTTCCTGCTGGGGGCCCTCGCGGACTTCGACCCGGCCCAGGAAGGCCTCCCGGAGGCCCAGTGGGCCCCGGTGGACCGCTGGGTGGCGGGGGCCCTCGGCCGGCTCGCGACGGAGGTGAGGCGGGCCTTTGAAGCCTACGACTTCCATCGCGCCACCCAGGCCCTCCACGAGTTCTGCCAGCGGGACCTGTCCACGCGCTACTTCGCGATCATCAAGGCCCGCCTCTACTGCGACGGGGACCCCAGCCTGCGTCTCCGCACCTGCCGCCCCCC
>CAYSXG010000406.1:0-3688 GCA_964434895.1 uncultured Solibacteraceae bacterium
TGATCGAGAAGGCGAAGCGCCTCGTCGAGCACAAGAAGGACGTGGTGATCCTGCTGGATTCGATCACGCGCCTGGCGCGCGCCTACAACACCGTCGTGCCCCCCAGCGGCAAGGTGCTCTCCGGCGGCGTGGACTCCAACGCCCTCCAGCGCCCCAAGCGCTTCTTCGGCGCCGCCCGCAACATCGAGGGGGGCGGCAGCCTCACCATCGTGGCCACGGCCCTGATCGACACCGGAAGCCGCATGGACGACGTGATCTTCGAGGAGTTCAAGGGCACGGGCAACAGCGAGATCGTGCTGGACCGCAAGCTCAGCGACAAGCGCATCTTCCCCGCCATGGACATCCAGAAATCCGGCACCCGCAAGGAGGACCTCCTCATCGAGCCCCCGAAGCTGGCCAAGATCTGGATCCTTCGCAAGATCCTCACCTCCAGCGGCCCCGTGGAGGCCATGGAGCTGCTCCTGGACCGCCTAGCCAAAGCCAAGCTCAACGACGAGTTCCTAGCGAACCTGCAGGAACCCGCAGGGCGCCGCTAGCGGCGCCGCGGGCGTAGCCCGAGACGCGTAGCGTCGAGGGCCCAGCCCGCCTGCGGGTTTCAGGGCGCCGCTAGGCGCCGAGTGGACCCCTCGAGGCCTTCGGAGATGACGGTGGGGGAGGGTGGGCCTAAACTGAAGGTTTGGGCCCGATCCCTCCATGACCTTTCCCTATGGCAGCTTCAGGATCCGCGAGATCGAGGTGTCCAACCGCCTCGTCATGGCTCCTCTGCACGAGATCACGGACCGGGGGTCCCGCTCCGCGATCGCGGCGCCGGAGGCGCGCGGGAGCGGGAGGAAGGTCCGGGGGACCTTCCGTTCGCGGGCTGCCAGGAGGCTGGTGTGATCTCGGGCGAGTTTCCCTACGGCAGCTTCAGGATCCGCGAGATCGAGGTGTCCAACCGCCTCGTCATGGCTCCCCTGCACGAGATCACGGACCAGCCCTTCCGGAAGTTCATCCGCGAGGTGGGGGGCGCGGGGCTGGTGGTGAGCGAGATGATCAGCTCCGAGGCCCTCATCCGCCACGCGCGCAAGGCGGAGAAGATGATGGCCTCCAGCGGGGAGCACCCCTACGCCATGCAGCTCTCCGGGGGCAATCCCGATTCGCTGGCGGAGGGGGCGAGGCTCTGCGAGGAGGCCGGGGCCGACATCGTGGACCTCAACATGGGCTGCCCCGCCAGCAACGTCACGAAGGGGGGGGCCGGATCCGCCCTGCTGCGGGATATTCGCCTGGCCGAGGCCTGCGTCACCGCCATGGTGAAGGCGGTGAAGGTCCCAGTGACCGTGAAGATGAGGGCGGGCTGGGACGCCAGCCAGAAGGAGCGGGCGGAGTTCCTGGACTTCCTGCGCATGTTCGAGCAGGCGGGGATCCAGGGCCTGGCCATCCATCCCCGCACCCGGGCCCAGGGCTACGAGGGCCACGCGGACTGGGCCATCATCGCCCGGGCCGTGGAGGCGGGCACCTCCTTCCCCATCATCGGCAACGGGGACGTGGTGGAGCCCCTGGACGCCTTCCGCATGGCCGAGGAGACCGGCTGCGCCGCGGTGATGATCGGGCGGGGGGCCCTCTACAACCCCTTCATCTTCCGCCAGGTGCTGGACCCGGAGTTCCGGGTCAGCGCCGAGATGCGCATCGACGCTACCCTGCGTTTCTTCCGCATCCTGCTGGAGCTGCTGGAACCTCGGGAGGCCCTGCACAAGATCAAGAAGATCGGCGCCTGGTTCACCAAGGGCATCCCCGGCGGCGTCGCCTTCCGCCAGAAGCTCAACCAGTGCAACGACGCCGAAGAGCTCCTCCGCGACCTCGAAGCCCTCAAGGCGCAGCAGGGGCGGAGCCTCACCGAACCGTAGGTTCGGCCCGAAGGGCGCGGCCGAGGACGAGGTGTGTGAGGCCGAAGCAGGAGCGAAGGGCCACCGCGCGAAGCGCGGCCCGAAGGGCGCGGCCCCGACCATAGAAAGCCGTGTTCAATAAAATGATTCACCACGGAGACATGGAGACCACGGAGAGGCGCCGGCCCGCCTTGGTTTCGCGGGAAATTCGGGAGCGGGTGGGCGGTTTCGTGCCCGCGCGGTTGGTCCGCCCGCTCCCGGATCGCATGGGCTGCCAGTAGCCCCTGCGCTCCACGCGGAAACCTACCGCCTTCCTGTGGACTCTGTGCCCTCCGTGTCTCCGTGGCGCATTTTTATAAGCAACTGTTCATCATTCCGGAAAGGACAGCCCCGGATCCGGATCCGGCACCCGGGGCAGGACGTCGCAGAGGTAGGCGATGATCTGGTAGCCCTGGATCTTGATCGTGAGGGTGCCGCCCTTCTCCTGCACGGTGGTCTTCACGGTGCCGGCCTTGGCGGCGGAGAGGGCGAAGGGGCCGAGGGACTGGGCGGACCCGGAGGCCAGGAGGCGGTCCACGTCCGCCTTGGGCCAGGTGCCGGTGATCTCCAGGTCCCTGGCCAGGAGCAGGCCCGTCACCAGGTAGGGCATGACGCCGGGTTCGGAGGCCTCCGGCTTGCCGGAAGAGACGAGCTTGAAGGGGCTGCTCTTCAGCAGGCGCCAGGAGCGGCTGTAGAAGAGCTGGGGGTCCATCCAAGGCCGCACCACGTCCACCCGCTTGAGGAGGCCCCGCACGTCGACGTGGCTGCCGCTGGAGAGGGGGAGGGCGCCCTTGGCCGGCGTGCCGGCGGTGGCGGCCCGGGTGGGCTGCGCGTCCAGGTCCCGGTCCTGGAAGCTCCAGGCCACCCAGCCGGCGCTGGAGGCCCACTTCTCCGGCGGGGGTTCCGTGAGGGTGCGGAACCAGGGCTTGCCGTTGAGGCTCTCGCCCTGCTGGTTGAGGTCGTTGAGCTTCTGGCGGTTCAGGCTGAAGCCCACGTAGAGGTCCTGGTCGTAGCGTTTTTGGATGAGGGCCAGGGCCGCTTCGATCTCCTGGCGGTAGCCCTCCTTGTCCAGCTTCGTGGAGGCCTGGCTCGCGGCCTGCTCCAGGCCCGCGGGCACGGCGGGGCCGCCGTTGCGGGCCTCGGCCTTGGCGTTCTCCAGCTTCTCCAGGGCCGAGCCGTATTCGTCCTGGAGGCGGAGGTAGGCCTTGTACTTGTCGCTGGGCTGGCGGGGGCCGCTGCGGCGGGTGTAGAGGGTGTTGCGGGCGGTGCGCAGGTCCATCTCCGCCTGGGGGTCCGGCAGCAGGGTCTGGGCCACCTGGCCGAATTCCAGCATGGTCTTGTAGACCGAGGACACGCTGGTGGTGCCGCCGCTGTAGACCCACCCGGGGGCGGGCACGGGGTTCACCAGGCTCGAGAGCAGGTAGAGGTCGTCCAGGCTGGGCGCGACGTCCGCGGCGAAGGGGGGGGCCGGGATGGCCGGGTTCACCAGCAGGAGGGCCTGGGGCCGGGTCTTGCGGGCGGCGCCCAGGAAGGCGTCCGCCAGCTTGCCGTGGAGCTTCTCCAGGATCTTGGCCTCCGGGCTGCCCTGGGCCAGCAGGGGCAGGGCGAAGAGGAGGGAAAGCAGGGGAAGGCGGGCCATGGACCCTCCGGCAAAACGCCGCCCCGGCGGGAACCGGGGCGGCGGTGTCTTCGTGGGGGATGAACCCTAGGCTTTCTTCTTGCGGAGCTCGTCCTTCTTGATGGGAGCGGCCTTGAAGGGCAGGCTCGGATCCGGATCCGGGGACTTG
>CAYSXG010000407.1:0-3679 GCA_964434895.1 uncultured Solibacteraceae bacterium
AGGGCTGGAGGTCGGGATCGGTCGCATCATCGAAGGCCGGCACCGCGTGCTGCTGGACTTCCCTTTCACGATGGAGCTGACATGAGCCTGAGGACCCTCATCGTGGACGACGAGGAGCTGGCCCGGGCCGTGGTCCGGGAGCACCTGGGCCACCACGCCGATATCGTGGTCGCCGGCGAGGCCGGCAACGGCTTCGACGCGGTGAAGCTGGCCGCGGAGCTGAAACCCGACCTGGTCTTCCTGGACATCCAGATGCCCAAGCTGGACGGCTTCGAGGTGCTGGAGCTGCTGGTCACGCCCGAGCCCGGTTCCGGAGCCGGCCACGCGCCGGCGGTGATCTTCGTGACGGCCTACGACCAGTACGCCCTCAAGGCCTTCGAAGCCCACGCCGTCGACTACCTTCTGAAGCCCTTCTCCAAGGCCCGCTTCGACGAGGCCCTGGCCAAGGCCATGGAAAAGAGCCGGGCCAAGACCCCCCTCCCCGTGGCCCCCGCGGAATTGAGCGCCGCGGGCCGCCCCTGGCCCCTGGAGCGCCTGGTGGTGCGGGACGGGGGCAAGGTGACCCTGATCCCCATGTCCAAGCTGGACTACGTCCAGGCCCAGGACGACTACGTGGAGCTCAACAGCGAGGGCCGGGGCATCCTCAAGCAGCAGACCCTGGCCAGCCTCGAGGCCCAGCTGGACCCGGCGCGCTTCCTGCGCATCCACCGCTCCTTCATCCTCAACCTGGACCGCCTGGCCCGCCTCGAGCAGCTCCCCAGCGAGAGCTGGATCGCCGTCCTCCAGGACGGGCGCAAGCTCCCCGTGAGCAAGGCCGGCTACCAGCGCTTGAAGGAGGCCCTGGAGAAATGAAAGGGGCCGGCGCGGCCGGCCCCTCCCCAGGGTGGTGAAAGGCCCTACTTCACCTGGAGGCTGACGTCGTCCAGGACGAAGGAGGTCTGCAGGCTGCTGTCCTCGCTGCCGAGGAAGTAGATCTGGATGGTCTGGCCCTTGTAGGCGCTCAGATCGAAGACCTTCTGGGTGTAGCCGGTGTTCTGGTTCAGGTTGGAGTAGGTGGCCAGGGTCCCGAGCACCGCGCCGGAGGCGTTGCGCACCTGGATGGCGAAGGTGTCGTAGGCGCTGCTGGTGGTGGTCTCGGCGGTGTCGATGTGCTGCCAGTAGCTGAGGGTGGCCGAGGTGGCGGAGGCCGGGATGCTCACCTGCTGGTAGAGGGACTCGGTGGCCGTGGAGCCGTTGCCGCAGATCCAGGCGTTCTTGGTCCCGGCGTGGGCGGCCTCGCCGCTCCAGGTGCCGATGTCGCCGGTGGTGCCGCTCCAGCCCGTGGCCCCGCTCTCGAAGCCGCCGTTGGTGACCAGCTCGCTGCTGGGGGGAGGCGTGGTGTTGCTCACGCTGAAGGCGACGGAGGAGGAGGACCCGACGTTGCCGGCGGCGTCGTAGGCCTTGCCCGTCAGGGTGTGGCTGCCGTTGGCCAGCTTCGTGGAGTCGTAGGTGGCCGAGAAGGGCGAGGCGGTGCTGGTGGCCGTGAGGACGCCGTCCACGTAGTACTCCACCTTGGTCACGCCCACGTTGTCCGTGGCGGTGGCGCCGAAGCTGATGGTGGCGCTGCTGCCGCTCTCGGAGACGGAGATGGTCGGGGCCTGGGTGTCGGGCGTGCTGCCGCCGCTGTAGGTGAGGGCGAGGTTGTAGGGGGTGGCGCTGGTGCCGCTGTAGACGTACACGTTGGCGTAGACGGTCTTGGCGGTGGTGCCGCTGTTGGTGTAGGTGATGTTCTCGGTGGTGGTGGAGCCCTGGGAGATGGCGAGCTGGGTGCCGGAGGCGTCCACCAGCTTGAGGTCCCAGTCCGCGCCCGTGGGGCCGGTCATGGCGATCTTGAGGGTCTCGCCGGGGTTCATGCTGAGGGCGAAGAAGTCCTTGTCCGTGGCCACGCTGAGGTTGCCCTGGATGGCGGAGAAGCTGCGGGCGACCGCGTTGGCGGTGGCGATGGAGTCGTTGGACTCCGCCTCCATGAAGGTGCCGGCCGGGGCGGTGGTCACCGTGAGGGTGGCGGCGTTGGAGGTGGCGCTGCCCTTGGAGTTGGTGACGGTCACCGTGAAGCTGGAGCCGCTGTCGGCGGTGGTGGTGGCGGGCGTGGTGTAGCTGGAGGAGGTGGCGCCGGAGATGGCGGTGCCGTTCTTCTTCCACTGGTAGGTGAGGGGCGCGGTGCCGGAGGCGGTGACGCTGAAGGTGGCGGTGGAGCCCGCCATCACCGACACGCTCTGGGGCTGGCTGGTGATGGTGGGGGCCGCGGCGACCGGCGTCACGGTGATGGTGCGGGTGGCGGTGCCCGAGTAGCCCGCGTTGTCCGTGGCCTTGAAGGTCGCGGTGTAGGTGGCGTTGGAGCTGCCGGTGTTGGTGTAGGTGTGGCTGGCGGAGGCGCCGGTGGCGGTGGTGCCGTCGCCGAAGTCCCAGCTGTAGGTGAAGGTGGCGCCCGAGGCGCTGTCGGTGGCCGAGCCCGCGAAGCTCTGGGCGGTGCCCGAGGCCACGGTCACGTTGCCGGAAGGCGTGGTGATGGAGGCGGTCACGGTGTTGCCGGTGGAGGCGGCGGCGCCCACGTTGATGCCGTGGAAGGCGTTCTGGACGGCGGCGTACTCGGCGGAGGAGGTGCCGTACAGGTCGGACGCGGCGCTCAAGCAGGCGGTGCGGCACTGGGCGTAGGTCTCACCGGAGGTGAAGTAGGTGGTGAGGGCGCGGTACCAGATGCGGGCGGCGTGGTCGTTGCCGACGCCGCTCATGCCGTTGGGCAGGAAGTTCGTGTTGGAGACGCCCGTGGACCCCGAGGTGTTCACGGAGGTGGAGGTGTCGCCGGAGGTGGTGGCGCCCTGGCTGAGGAAGTAGATCATGCGGTTGGCGGGGCCGCTGCTCAGATGCACGTCCAGGCTACCCACGTTGGAGTACCAGAAGTCCGCGGACTGGCCGTCCAGGCTGGGGTGGTACATGTAGCGGAGCGGGGGCTGGGAGAGCTGGGGCCCGATCTGGAAGGGCACGTAGCCGTGCAGGTTGGCGCTGGGGATGGTGTTGGGGACCGTGGTGCCGGTGCCGCCGTTGTAGCCGTAGAAGGTGACGAAGGTGCCGTTGATGTCGGAATCCGCCTCGTTGAGGCCGCCGGACTCGCCGGAGTAGTTGAGGCCGCCGTGGCCGTTGTTGGCGCAGACGCCGTGGCTCATCTCGTGGCCGATGACGTCGATGGCGGTCAGGTTCTTGAAGCCGCCGGAGCTCGGGGCGCTCCCGTCGCCGAAGGTCATGCAGAAGCAGGAGTCGTCCCAGTAGGCGTTGTCGTAGTTGCTGTCGTAGTGCACCCGCAGGGAGGTGCTGGTGCCGTTGCCGTCGATGCCGTTGCGGCCGTGCACGTTCTTGAAGTAGTCCCAGGTCATCTGGAAGCCGTAGAGCGCGTCCACGGCCGCGGTCTGGCCCGTGGCGCCCGACGTGGATCCGCTGGTGCCGTTGTCGTAGTAGTTCTGGCCGTTGCCCCAGGAGTTGCTGGAGTTGGTGTAGAGCGTGCCGCTGCTGGTGGTGCTGTTGCCCATGTCCAGCACGGTTGTATTGCCGCGAGGGGTGTCCGTGAGGTTGTAGCCGGGCCCGGTGGAATTGGTGCTGAGGCTGACGATGCCGGGGTACTGGGGGTTGCCCGTCGCGGTGGCGG
>CAYSXG010000408.1:0-1339 GCA_964434895.1 uncultured Solibacteraceae bacterium
AAAATGCTGGCGGGAAAAGTGTTGCCCACTCCCACCGAGAACAAATTGCAGAGTAGGAAGGTGTAGTCGCCGGAGGTAGTCCCGTTACCTACGTTGAAATTCACGGTATCCGCCGTTAGGGACCCGTCGGGGGCCAAGGCGGCGTTGGGCGTGACCACCGGGGCCTGGGCGGTTCCAGCGACCAGGGGGCTCCAGGTCTCGAAGGCGTCGGACCCGAGGCAGAGGTTGGTGCGGCTCGGTAGGGTCGCCGGGGCCGCGTAGAGCCCGCTGGCGCTGATGGTGCCGACGCTGGCATTGCCGCCGGGAATCCCGTCGACGCTCCAGGTCAGGCTATTCGTCGCACCGCCGGACGCGGTGGCAGAAAAGGCCTGGGTGCCCCCAGGAATTAGGGAGGGGTTCTCCGGTGTGACGGCAGTGACGGCCACAGGAGTAGCAACAGTGACCATCTGCGTCTGGCTCAGACTCCCCGCAGCGCTGGTGGCGGTGAGGGTGTAGGCGGTGGTGGCGGTGGGATTCACTACCTGGGTGGCCATGGCCGCCACGGCCCCGCCGGGGTTCAAGGTGACCGTCAGAGGCTGGGCGCAGCGCACGTCCCAGCTCAATTTGCTGGACTGACCCACCTGGAGGGCCGTGGGACTGGCCGTGTAGCTGAAGATCACGGGCAGGTCGGGGTTCGTGGTGGAGGTGACGATTTCATGGCCCCCACTCCACCACCCGGCCGGGTCCGTCCAGGCCGAGGCCCGGACATAGCCGCCTTCGAAGCCCTCGCTCAGCACCGTGCCCCGGGTCGTGCTGGTCACCAGCACGTCGTCGTAGATCACGTTGGTGGCCGCCGTCTCACCGGGTGTGTTGGCGTCACCGTAGATGTAGACCCACATGTTGCGGGCCGCCTTCATGGTCCAGGTCAGGCGCAGCTGCTGCCAACCGCCGTTGCCCTGGACCTGCTGTACCGACGCGTTGTCGTAGGCGTCCGCCGTGCCGTCCGTGGCATTGCCCAGGAAGAGCTGGCCGTAGGTGCCCGTCGGAGCCTTGAACCACACCGTGGCCGTCACCACGTCCCCGGTCTGGAACTGGCCCAGGGCCCGGCAGGCGGCCCAATCGTCCCGCCAGATGCGCAGGGCCTTGGTGCCCGAGAGGGTGCAGGCTGAGGTGGGCGTCACCGCGGGGATAACCGTCACGGTTGCACTGGAGCTGACGCTGCCGGCAGCGCTGGTGGCGGTGAGGGTGTAGGCGGCGGTGACGGTGGGATTCACTACCTGGGTGGCCATGGCCGCCACCGTTCCCCCGGGGTTCAAGGTGACCGTCAGAGGCTGGGCGCAGCGCACGTCCCAGCTCAATT
>CAYSXG010000408.1:1439-3677 GCA_964434895.1 uncultured Solibacteraceae bacterium
CGTAGGCGTCCGCCGTGCCGTCCGTGGCATTGCCCAGGAAGAGCTGGCCGTAGGTCCCGCTCGGGGCCTTGAACCACACGGTGGCCGTCACCACGTCTCCGGTCTGGAACTGGCCCAGAGCCCGACAGGCGGCCCAGTCGCCCTGCCAGATCCGCATGGCCTTGGTACCGTTGTAGGTAGAGGTCGTGGAGGCCGTCATAAGATCAGCGTGACCCGCCACGAGCCACGTCCCCAGGCCGCTCTCGAATCCCTCCGAATAGATTGTCCCTTGCAGGGATCCAGTCACGACCACATCGTCGAACAGCACACTCTGCGCGTCCGAGCTGGTCCCATCCGCGAAGAGGTAAACCCACATGTCGTCTTCGTGGGTCATTGTGTGACTGACCGTCACCTGCTGCCAGGCCCCGTTGCCCGCAACTCGATAACCGTCAATGTTGTCGTAGCCGGCTCCACCAAAATCCGCTCCCCCGGAATTGCCCACGAGGATGGCCCCGGAGGTCCCCGTTTGGGCCGTGAACCAGGCCGAGGACGTCACCGTCTCACCCGCTCGGAAGTGACCCGCGAAGTGGCGGGCGGCGCAGTAGGTTCCCGTCTGGTGCCAGACGCGAAGGGCCTTGCTGCCTGAATGGGTCGAAGCCGTAGACTGCCCGAAAATGGGCGATGTCATCACAAACATCAGGAAAACAATAAGGGAGCGGAGCATGGTCGACCTATCTCGGGAGTCAGACGATTTACGGAGCATTCGGTTCGGAAGCGATTCGGCGGACAGCCTTTTGGCTGCGGCCTAGCGGGCGGCCACGGAGGGCTGCGAGCTGGGCGTCCATTCGTACTGGGAAACCAGCTGCCTCGCGTCGTTGTAGACGTTGTAGCGGATCTTGGTCAGGGCGCCGCCCCGGTACTCCTCCACCTTGGTGCGGAGCCCCTCCGTGGTGTAGGCGTAGCGCTCTGTGACCCCGGTCTCACCGTCCGTCATCTCGGTCACGCGGCCGAGGGCGTCGTAGGTGAGAGTCATGGCCCGTCCGGCTGCGCCGGCCTGTTTTAAGATCTGCTTGAGGTTGCCCTGGTCATCGTACACGGCGCCGGTGGCGGCCCCTGCGCTGGTGAAGGCCGGAAGGCGGTTCGTGGCCCTCAGGTCGGCGGCGTAGAACTGGAAGTCCGCGAAATTCCGGGTCAGGTCGCTGGGAAGGCCCACCGTCTTGCTCAAGATCTGATTTCCGAAGGGGTCGTAGTTGAAGGACTGCTGAATGCTGAAGCCACGCCCCGGCACCGCGACCGTGGCCGTGTAGAGACGGCCCAGATCGTCGTAGGTGTAGTGGTCCTCCCCGTCCCCTTTCAGCCAGCCGGTCACGGGGTCCCAGTCGTAGGTCCACTGCTTGTAGTTCCCGAGGCCACCCGCTTTCTGATGGGTCATGGAGTGCAGCCTGGCTTGATCGTTGTCGTACGCGAATACCGTGGAGGCGCCGTTGCCAAAGGTGACGGTGGAAGGGCTATCCGCCAGGTTCCACTCGGTGACCTTGGCCAGCGAGGCCATGGGCGAAAAGGCGCGGGGAACCCCGAGTTCCGCCTGAGTTTCCTGAAGCGTTTCCCGTACCGAGTCGTAGACGTACTTCACGGTTCGGCCGCTGGGGAGGGTGGCGGTCTCCCGCTGGCCCAGATTGTTGTAGGCGAAGGTCTGGGGGAAAGAAGGAATCGCCCCGTCGGAGGTCGCGCTCAACGTGGTGCTGAGGGTGCTGAGACGGCCATTGAGGCCCTCGTAGCCGTAGTCCAGCACCACGCCCTTGTCCACGGCCTGGCCCACCTTGCCCTTGCCGTGGGCCACGCTGTCGTAGACGAAGGATTGGGCCACGGTCTGGTCGTCGGATCCAACGAACTTCACGCGCCCCAGGGCATCGTAGGTGGTCGTCACGATGCGCCCGGCATAATTGGTCTGGGTGGGCTTCCCGAAGACCGTGAACTTGGAGTAGGCGGTGGTGCCGCTTTCGGGCTGGGTTAGGCTTTCCAGCCACCCCAAGGCGTTGTAGGTCCACCCCCGGGTCTGTTTGCCGGAATCCTGACTCACGGACGTGACCCGGTCCGCGGCGTCGTAGCCGTAGGTGGTGACCTGGTTCAGGGCGTCCGTGACATTCACCAGGCGACCCAGGGCGTCGCTTTCGAAGACGGTCTTGGTGGATCCGGTGGTCGCGCCCAGGTAGGCGGTCTTCTTCAGCTTGGAGTACTGGTAGTTGTTCTCCACCAGGT
>CAYSXG010000409.1:0-3674 GCA_964434895.1 uncultured Solibacteraceae bacterium
TCGGGGCCTGGCGTTCGCTGGTGTCCGCCCACCCGGACCTCAAGCTGATCCTGGCCCCCCGGAAACCCGCCCGCTTCGAGGAAACGGCGAGGCTACTGGAGGAGGCGGGGATCCCCTTCGCCCGGGCCTCCCGCTGGCCCGCCCCGGGGACCTGGGAGGGCTGCGCCTGCCTGCTGCTGGACACCTTCGGGGACCTCGCCTCGGCCTACGGGGAGGGCAGCGTGGCCCTCGTGGGGGGCGGGTGGGCCTGGTCGGGCGGGCACAACCCCCTGGAGCCCGCCCGCTGGGGGATCCCCGTCCTGGCGGGCCCGGGCCGCGATAATTTCCGGGATCTGGCGGAGCCCCTGATCCGCCAGGGCCTCCTGGTCCTGGTGGAGGCGGAGCGGCTCGCCGAGGGGCTCTCCGCGGCCCTGGACCGGGCGCCGCTGCGGGGGTCGGGACTGGACTCGGCGCCCGGATGGCCCGATGAGTTCTCCGGCGCCCTCTCGCGCACCCTCGAATGCGTCGGGCCTTTCCTACCCAAAACCAGCTAGGGGTGCCCGCGCGATATAGCTGGAGCATTCGAATGACCTTTCGGGCACCACGTGGCGGGGGCTTGGGGGCACGGCAGTGCCCCCAAAGGGGTGACAGCAAAACCAGGCACAGCCTGGTTTTGCGCCAGAGGGGCCATGCCCCGATGGGAGTGGACCTCGCCTTCACTCCCAAAAATCCGGTTATTCCAGGCGAGGTACACTAGGATGGCCTTCGACAGCCCTTTCATCCCACGGAGACCCCGGCATGACCTCCCACCCGCCGCACGTCTTGGTGATTGACGACGACGCCAACGTCCTGACCATGGTGAGCGACGCCCTCACCCACTATGGGATGAAGGTGCATCCCTTTTCCCAAGGGGAGGTGGCCATGAAGGTCCTGGAGGACCCCAACGGGCCCCCCCTGGACCTGGTGGTTTCCGATATCAACATGGACGGCATGGACGGCTTCGACGTCATCCATCGGGTGAAGTCCATCCAGGCCAACCTTCCGGTGGTGCTGATGACGGGGCAGGCCAGCCTGGACTACGCCATCCGCGCCATGCGCATGGGGGCCGCGAACCTCTTCCAGAAGCCCCTCACGCTGCGGGAACTGGTGAAGAGCGTCTTCCACCTGGTGGAGCTGCACCGGGACTTCCGCCTGGCCCAGGACGGCCTCAAGGGGCTCGTGGAGGAAACCCGGCACTTCTCCTTCGATTCCGGGGACCTGGACGTCCCCAGCGTGGTGAAGAACCTGACGGACCGGCTCATCCCCCTGGGCCTGGCCAAGCCCAGCAACCTCGACGTCATCGCCATGGCCATCCACGAGGCCCTGGTCAACGCCTTGGAGCACGGCAACCTGGAGCTGGATTCGAACCTGAAGGGGGACCTCTTCAGCGAGGAGGACCCCTACACGGCCCTGCGGGACCGGCGCCTCGAGGACCCGGCCTTCGCCCGCCGGAAGGTGGAGGTGCGCGTCCAGATCCGGCCCGAGCGCTACGTCCTCGAGATCTCCGACGAGGGGCCCGGCTTCGATACCAGCAAGCTCATGGCCCAGACCACGGACGAGACCCTCACCCGCCAGTGCGGCCGGGGCCTGCCCCTCATCCACATGGTCATGGACGAGGTAGGCTTCAACGAAAAGGGGAACCAGATCCGCCTGGTGCTGCTGAAGAAGCCGTGAGTCCTGAGTCCTGAGTCCTGAGAAAAGGAGGGCCCGCGGTGCGGGCCCTCCTCAATGACAGGGGTGGATCAGGTTAGAGGGCCGATTCCACGAAGGCCTTGAGCTGCGCCTTGGGCTGGCCGCCGACGGCGAAGCGGATGCGGGTCAGGAGCGGACAGCCCTGTGGGCTGACCCGAGTGGGGACCCCCGCACCGCTGAGCATCGAAGATCGCGGCAGGCAGCATGAAAAGGCCCCGCGGAAGGCGGGGCCGGGGAAGATGGGGGAGGGAATGATTAAAGGGCCGATTCCACGAAGGCCTTGAGCTGCGCCTTGGGCTGGCCGCCGACGATCTTGTTCACGGGCTTGCCGTCCTTGAAGAGGATCAGGGTGGGGATGGACATGATCCCGAAGGAGCCGGCCACGTCGGGGTTGTCGTCCACGTTGATCTTCACGATCTTGGCCCGGCCCTGGAGCTCGCCGGCGATCTCGTCGAGGAGGGGGGCGATCATCTTGCAGGGGCCGCACCAGGGGGCCCAGAAGTCCACCAGGGTGACGCCCTGGGCGACCGTGGCGGGGAAATCGGAATCGGTGATGTGGGCGACGAGTTCGGACATGGGACTCCTTGGGGACGGCTCGGCGAAGCGAGGTTCCCAGTTTACCCCGACCGGCCCAAAATGCCCTGGGGCCCCTAAACCTGTACGGGCCCCCCGCGGTCCCATGAAGCTAGGTCGTCGAGACGGCCACTCCCGCCCGACGCGGGCCCTTTCGGAGCATCCCATGAACCCCAAACGCCTCCTCCTCCTCGCCGGCCTCGCGGCGGCCTCGCTCGCCCTGGGCGCCCAGGAGACCAGCACGCCCAAGCGTGAAGGCCAGGTCCAGCGGCGGGCCGACCGCCAGCAGAAGCGCATCGCCCAGGGAGCCGCCAGTGGGCAGCTGACGCCCAAGGAGACCCCGCACCTCGAAAAGCGGGAAGCCAAGCTCAACAACGACATCGCCGCGGCCAAGGCGGACGGGAAGATCACCAAGCAGGAGCAGAAGAAGCTGAACCACGAGGAAAACCGCGATTCCCGCAAGATCTACCGCAAGAAGCACAACGCGAAGACCCAGTAAGGCCGGGGCTCGATAGTCCGGACCATGGGGAGGGCCTGGGCGGCCCTCCCCGCAGGCCCCACCCCGGCGGTCGCGGCAGGACTCCGCCTATCGCGGGGCTCTCGCCCCGCTCCCACTCCTCGCTTTGCTCGCTCGCGGAGGCGGAGCCTCCCTCGCCGGGTACCCGGCTCCGCAAGCTGCGCTTGCTTCGCCACCCGGCGGTCGGTCAGGGCACGGCGAAGTTGCTGCCTTGGCTGCCCCATTGGGCGATGGTGAAGACGCTCATGTAGCGCTCGTTGGTCTCCCGCAGGCGCTGGGCGAGCACTTCGCAAAGGGCGTAGAGGATCTTCAGGGCCAGGCCGTGGTGGGCCTCGATGAGGCTACGCAGCTCCTTGAGGGGAATGAAGAAGACTTCGGTCCCCTCGTTGGCGATGGCGTCCGCGGCCCGGGGGGCGAAATCGATGAGGGCCATCTCCCCGAAGAAGGCGTGGGGTTCCAGGACGGCGAGGGCCTCCTCCCCGGTGGGGCTTTGCTTGGAGATTCGGACGGAGCCCTTGACCAAGATGAAGAGCCCGTCGCCGGGGACCCCCTCCTTGAAGAACACGTCACCGGACGTGTAGCCATTGAACTGGCCGATGATGAGGATCTGCGCGCGCTCCGTCTCGTCCAGGTTCCTGAACAGGGGGGATTGAGTCAGAAAGTTGGTGTTGATCACGAGGTCACGGGGCGGCTTCAGCGGGTTTCCAGGGGGATGGTGGCGGCAATATCAAGGCCGAAACCACTCAGGCCAATGTACTTCTTTTCCGATCGGCTGAGGAGCCGCATTTCGTGAACTCCCAGGTGGCGAAGGATTTGGGCCCCGACGCCGAATTCCCGGTCGTTCATCACCGCCGGGACGGGACAGGTCTCTTCG
>CAYSXG010000410.1:0-3671 GCA_964434895.1 uncultured Solibacteraceae bacterium
CGCCATCCCCCCCCCCCGTCCCGGCCCGGACCACCGCCCTCCTGCGCCTGCAAAAGCGGGCGCGCATCCTGGTGCTGGCCATGCCGCCCGGCGTGCCCCGGGCACTGGTGGAGGGGCATTTCATCGAAGAAGGCTACGGAAAGGTCCTCGCCGCCGGCACCCTGACGGAACTCCTGGGCCACCTGCGGGAGCACACGGTGTCCCTGGTCTTCATCGACGGGGGGGTGGCCGAGCTGGAGGGCTTCGAATTGGCCGAGGCCCTCCAGAAGGTCGGGGAGGCCCACATTCCCCTGATCCTGGCCGCGGAGGAGATCAGCAGCGCCACCGTGCTCAACGCCCGCCAGGCGGGCGTCGACCAGCTGGTGGTCAAGCCCTACGTGCTGGACGAGGCCCTTTCTGGAATCGTCGAGGCCCAGCTCGGCCTGTAGGCTGGGGGAATGGATTTAGCCGCCCTGCGCCTCGCCGCGGACCTGGGAGGGACCCTGGTCGCCGGGTCGGGGCCGGAGCACCGGATCCTGCTGGTGGAGCGCCTCGCCGGGCACGGCCTGCCGACGGTCCTGGTGGTCGGAGCCTCCCCCGAGGACCTGCGGGACCCCTTGGCGGCCATTTCGAGCCTGCACCGGGAGGGCCTGGCCCTGGGCCTGGCCGCCCTGCTCCCTCTCGGAGGATGTGACCTTCGGGGGGCCCTCGCCTGCCATCGACGGCGCATCGGCTCCCTCCTCGGCGCCGTGGACGCGGGACTGCCCTGGCTAGAGGGCCGGCCCATGTTGGCCAAGCGCCTCCCGGGTCGGGTCCGCGCCCCAGCCCCCCAGGACCTGGAGCCAGCCTTTCTGGGGCCCCTGGAATGGCGGGAGCTCCGCGCCTTCCTTCCCCATTGGTCCGAGGAACGGATCGATCGGACCTTCCGAAACCCCGCCTGGACGCGGGAAGGAGATCAGTGGACCGCGCCCCTCTGGCCCGGGGTCGGCCTCCCTCCAGGGGCCCAAGTGCTGGCCCTCCCCCTGGAGCTGCCCACCGCCACGCCCTTCAGCGAAGCTTTCCGCTCTGCCCTTCGGGCCCTCTCCGCCGGCCCCGTGCCCTGGCTGCCCCTCCCGGAGGACCCTTCGGTTCTCGGGACCCTAGGCATCCTGACCCCACATCGACTGGCTTTCCGGGGACCCCAGCGGGCCTGGGAGCTGGCCCTGGCCAAGCTCGCCCGCCTGCCGGCCCCACCCCATTTTTGTGCGCGGTGCTGATCAGGCGCCGAGGGTGACCCGGTTCCGGCCCCCCTCCTTGCTGCGGTAGAGGGCCTGGTCCGCGGTGGTGATGAACCATTGGGCGTCCATCTCGGGCCCCACGGCCCCGTGGGCCACGCCGACGCTGAGGGTCACGCAGGGGGCCGCGTCGCTTCGTTCGTGGGGAAGGGCCCGGCCCTCCATGGCCGCCCGGAATTTTTCCGCCACGCGGCCGGCGGCCTCGCCCGCCGTCCCGGGGAGGATGACCGCGAATTCCTCCCCCCCGTAGCGGGCCGGGAGATCCCCCGCCCGGCGGAAGACGTCCCGCATGACCTCCCCCACGGCCCGCAGGCAGGCGTCCCCTTGAACGTGGCCGTAGCAGTCGTTGTAGCGCTTGAAGAAATCCACGTCGCAGAGGATGAGGGCCAGGGGATCGCCGCTGCGGCGGGCCCGGCGGATCTCGGCCTCCAGCACCGCGTCGAAGTGGCGGCGGTTGGCCAGGCCGGTGAGGCCATCCTGGGAGGCCAGCTGCTGGAGGCGGGCGTTGGCCTCCTCCAGGGCCGCGGTCCGCTCCGCCACGCGCTCCTCCAGCTCCGCGTTGACGGTCAGGAGGGCCTGGGCGTTGCGTAGGTTTTCGGCGTAGAGCCTGGCGTTGGCGATGGTGAGGGCCGCCCGGTCCGCCAGGTTCTGGAGCATGGCCTGGTCCTCGGACGTGTAGGCCCGGCTCGATCCGCCCTTGCCCAGGGCCAGGGTGCCCAGGCTCTGGCCCTCCATCCGCATGGCGACCATGAGCATGCTGTGGATCCCGAAGCGGCGGAAATAGGGATGGAAGGCCTCCTCCACCAGGGCCAGGGGCTGGTTCCAGGTGGGGTCGTTCACCAGGAGGGCCTCGCCGCTGTGAAGCACCGCCATCTCGCCGCCCCCATCTTCGGGAAGGGCCCCGAGCGCCGCGAGGTCCGGAAGGTACCCGTCCCCGTCCAGGTAGGGCTGGTTCATGGCCACGCGGCGAAGGAGGCCCTCCTCGTCCAGCAGGCTCACGATGCAGAGATCCCCCACCTGGCTGGCCAGATGGCGGGCGATGAGGTGGAGGGCCGCCTCGAAGTCCGGCCCCACCCCCGCCAGGGCCATGGAAACCGCGTTCTGGGCCTCGGCGCGCGCCAGGCGCAGGTTCTGCTCGGATTCGGCCCTCTTGCGGTCCTTGATATCCCGGGCCGTGAGCAGGAGGTGGGGCTTCCCGTCCAGGAGCACCCGCCGCAGGTTCATCTCCACCCAGAAAAGGCGCCCCTTCTTGGTGCGGGCCAGCCATTCGAAGGTCTGGGGTCCCTCCTCGTTGGCCTTGCGCATCCAGATCTGGGCGTCCTCCAGCGCGCAGGGGGACAGCCCCACGCTGAGGGTGCCCAGGTCCTGCTGGAGGGCCTCCTCGACTTCGTAGCCAAAGAGCTCCCGCATCTTCTGGTTCACCTGCAGAAGAGCCCCGGTTTCGGGATCCAGCACCAGGATCGCGTCGTTCACGCAATCGAAGATGGCCCGGTAAAGGCTTTCTTCGGGGCGCGAAGGACCCGTGGCCTTCCGGCGGCGTGAGGAACTGGTGGAATCCATTGTCCCCTCATCGGCCCCAGGCCCCGCTTACTTTTGGGCCTGGCCCAAGGGGGCCCTCAGGTTCCCCATGAGGCGGGCCAAAAAATAGGCTGGGCCCACCAACAGCTGGACCACGCTCTTGAAAAAGGCGGGCCGGTTCCTTTCCCAGACGCCGTGGCCCAGGAGCTGGAGCACCCAGGACAGGACGAAGATCGCCGCGTGGCCCGTCCAGGGAATCCTGCGGCTCAGGACCGCCAGGGCCGCCCCCGCCGGAGCCGCCGCCAGGGCGATCCGCAGGTCGTGCTGGGCGTAGAAGGCGATGACCGTGGCCAGGGCCAACTCCGACCATCCCAAGGTCACGCCCCACAGCACCCGGTGCCCGGGAATCAGGTTCACGAAGCCCATGACGCTGAGGATCACCATGGGGATCCCCAGGGCGTGGGTGCGGTGGGTCCAGGGATGGCGATGGTCGGCGTCGTAGGCCTCCAGCCAGGCCTGGAATTGGGGGCTGCGCCGAAAGCCGTCCATGAATCGATTCCTTCCGCTCATTGCGCGCCGCGACTGACGAACATCCGGGGGGGCAGGTCCGCGATGAGGAGCCTCCACTCCTCCCGGCCGATCCGGAACCGGACCGGCAGCACCAGGCCCGGCGTGTAGCACCAGTAGGTGGCCTCCGCCGCGCGCAGGAGGCGGCGGTCCCCTCGCGTGCTCACCTTCCAGGCGGCCGGAGCCTGCTCCGCGAGGGGGATGCCCCCAGGGGCGATCATGCGCTCCGGCCCCGAATGGGAGAGCACGAAGTCCCTAACCCGGCCCGCGGAGCCCGCCTCCTCCCGGAGGGTCACGAAGGCCTTGTGCCCCCCCTCCACCACCACGAGGGTC
>CAYSXG010000411.1:0-3666 GCA_964434895.1 uncultured Solibacteraceae bacterium
CCGCCAGTGTGGGCGAGAGGGCTCAGGCCATCGTTCCGAAGGCCGTTTAACTTAGCCACAAGGTCGCGGGTGGTGCGGGTGGTGGCGTCGGTGCCGAGAACCCCCACGACGGTGGTGATGCCCCCCAAGGTGAGGCGGGAGAGGGGCAGGGGCGGGACGCGGGTATGGGCGCCGGCCTCGCCCCCCCCACCGGTGAGGTGGGCGTGCAGATCCACCAGGCCCGGGATGAGGCGTCGCCCGCCCAGGTCGTGGATCTCCAGGTCGGATCCCCCTCCGAGGGGCTCCGATCCCGCCTCGCCCATCCAGAGAAGGCTCCCCCCCCCGATCAGGAGGGATCGCAGGCCGAGGGGTTCGGGGGCGTGGACATCGGCGTTCCGGAGGAGGCAAAGGTGGGAGGACACCGCTGCAATCTACCCCAACGGGACTCCGGACGCACCCCAAGGAGCCGGCCCGCAGGGTAGAACGCCTCGCGGGATCTCGGGTGGGGCAGGGCATCGGCGTTTCGTGAGGCCCGGCCTTCGAGCCTTCCACCCCGCCCCTGGGGTGCCCAGCTTGGACAGGCTCAGAGATCTCAAATTCTACGCGAAGGCGAAAAAAAGTTGCATGAGACGAAAATAATACGAATATTGTGATCGAGGGAGGAAACCATGACGCCCATCGCCAAACGCTTCGGCTACAAGCTCCCGGACTACTTCATGGAATACGGCCCCGTGGAAGCCACGGATCTGGAGTCCGCCAAGGTCCTGATCCGCCAGAGGTTGGGGGTGCGCAGGCTGCCCCAGGGGATCCGTGTCTGGGACCTGGGGGAGCGCCCCCTCGCCCGCTGGCGCGTCAGCCTGGCTTCCTGACCGACCGCCGGATCGCGAAGCGGCTTGCGCCTTAGGCCATCAGGGATTCCAGGAAGGTTCCGGGATAGACCATGCCCTCCTGGCGATCGGGGCCCGTGCTGAGGTAGGCGATGGGGACCTCCACGGTCTCCGCCAAGGCCTCCAAGTAGGCCTGGGCCTCCTCGGGCAGGGCGGGGTGATTGGTGATGCCTCGGGTGGGGGTGGCCCACCCCTTGAACCTTCGGATTTCGGGCCTCAGCTCCTTCCACTCCGCTGCGCAGCCCGGGAGCTTGGTGGTGAGGCGGCCTTCCCCGTCGCGATAGCCCACCACCAGGCCCACTTCCTCGAGGCCGTCCAGGACGTCCAGCTTCATGATGGCGAGACCATCCACGCCGTTGGTGCGGCAGGCGTGGGCGGTGATGGGCCCGTCGAACCAGCCGCAGCGGCGGGGGCGCCCGGTGGTGGTCCCGAATTCCCTCCCCACGTTCCGGAGGTGGTCCCCGGTGGCGTCCAGCAGCTCCGAAGGCATGGGGCCGGCCCCCACGCGGGGGGTGTAAGCCTTGGCGCCGCCGAGGATGCGGTCGGGGGCCCGGGGGGGCAGGCCGGTCCCGGTGAACAGACCCCCCAGGCTGCAATTGGAGGAGGTGACGAAGGGATAGGTGCCGTGATCGATATCCAGGAGGGTGGCCTGGGCCCCTTCGAAGAGGATGGATTCGCCCCGACCCCAGGCCTCCATGAGGTGCCCTTGGGCGTCCCCGATGAAGGGGAGCAGGGGGGCGGCGGTGGCCAGGAGTTTGTCTACGAGTTCGGTCAGTTCCGGAAGGTGGCCCGGGTCCTCGAGGCGGAGGCGGACCTCCTCGTAGCCGGGCCGGATGCGCTCCAGGAGGGTGTCGGGGTGGCGCAGGTCCCCCAGGCGCACGCCCATGCGGGCCGCCTTCATTTCGTAGGCGGGGCCGATACCCCGGCCCGTGGTGCCGATCTTGTTGGCGCCGCCCTCCCGCCAGAGGTCCAGGGCGACGTGGTGGGGCAGGATGACGTGGGCTTTTTCGCTCAGCAGCAGGCGGCCGGTGAGGTCGAAGCCCCGGTCCCGGAGGCGGTCCAATTCCTGCTGAAAGACGTCCAGGTTGAGCACCACCCCACTGCCCACCACTAGGAAGCAGGCAGGATGCAACGCGCCGCTGGGCACCTGGTGCAGGGCGATGCTCTGGCCGTCCACCACCACCGTGTGGCCGGCGTTATTCCCCCCCTGGAATCGGACCACGTGGCGGTACCGGGGGCTCAGCAGGTCCACGACCTTGCCTTTGCCCTCGTCGCCCCACTGAAGGCCCAGAATGGCGAGGTTCGCCGAAGCTTTGCTCATGATCCGCTCCAAGCCACTTAGGATAGCTCCCTCGCCCCCTTCTTCCCATCGGGAAGCGACAGGGGGCCCCGAAGGCGGTACCCTGGTTCCGGCCTGACTTTGCCATCATTCCAGATCAGGCGCGGGTTTTGCCGATAAGCCCCCAGGGGGTGCCCCATGTTCGAAAAATTCACCGAGAAGGCCCGGCGGGTGATGTTCTTCGCCCGCTATGAAGCCAGCCAATTTGGGGCCGAAAGTATTGGCAGCGGCCATCTTCTGCTTGGGCTCCTCCGGGAGGCCGAAAAAACGAGCACCCAACTCCTGGAGCGGATGGGGGTTCAGACCAGCCTCCTGAGGGAGCGGCTGGTGGCGGCCCTCACCCCCCGGGACAAGAAGATCACCCCGAGCAGCACCTCCATCGACATCCCCATGGAGGAAGAGGTCAAGCGCATCCTCCAGCACGCCACCGCCGAAAGCGCGAAGCTCAACCATAAGCACGTGGGGGCCGAGCACCTGCTCCTGGGCATGCTGAAGGAGGAGGCCTCCCTGGCGGGCCGCCTGCTCAAGGAGTCCGGGGCAGACATCCTGGCGGCCAAGGAGATCCTTCTGGAGAGCACCAAGGAGGAGAAGATCGCCAAGAAGAAGAAGGAGCACCCCCTCCTTTCGGAATTCGCCCGCAACCTCAGCGAGATGGCCGAGCGGGGCATCTTCGATAACCTCATCGGGCGCGAGGTGGAGATCGACCGCATCATCCAGATCCTCAGCCGCCGCCGGAAGAACAACCCCATCCTGCTGGGGGAGGCGGGGGTGGGCAAGACGGCCATCGTGGAGGGCCTGGCCCAGAAGATCCACGAGGGGGCCGTGCCCTCGAGCCTGGCGGACAAGCGCATCTACGCCCTGGACCTGAGCCTGGTGGTGGCGGGCACCAAGTACCGCGGCCAGTTCGAGGAGCGCCTCAAGAGCATCATCGCCGAGGCCACCAAGGATCCCAGCGTCGTCCTCTTCATCGACGAGATCCATTCCCTCATCGGCACGGGCGCCGCCGAAGGCAGCCTGGACGCCGCCAACATCCTCAAGCCGGCCCTCAGCCGCGGCGAGATCCAGTGCATCGGTGCCACCACCCACAAGGAGTACGCCAAGTACATCGAGAAGGACCGGAGCCTGGTGCGCCGCTTCCAGCCCGTCACCGTGAATTCCCCGGACGAGGCGGAGTCCCTGCGGATCCTGGAGGGCATCCGGAACCGCTACGAGCTCTTCCACCGGGTGCGCTACCCCAAGAAGACCGTGGAAGCCGCCGTCTACCTTTCCAACCGCTACATCACGGACCGCTTCCTGCCGGACAAGGCCATCGACCTCATCGACGAGGCCGGGGCCCGGGTCAAGCTGAGGGGCGCGGCCCCCGCCGAGGGCCACGGGGCCGAGGAGGAGCTGCATCAGGTCATCAACGAGATGAACGAGGCGGGTCTGTCCCGGGACTGCGGAAAGGCCGTCCTGCTGCGC
>CAYSXG010000412.1:0-3357 GCA_964434895.1 uncultured Solibacteraceae bacterium
GCGGCCTCGCCCACCTCCTTCAGGTGCTGGTCCATGTCCACCTTCACCTTCTCCACCACCTCCTCGATGCGGGCGGGGTGGATGCGGCCGTCGGCGATGAGGCGGTTGATGGCCTGCCGCGCCACCTCGCGGCGGATGGGGTCGAAGCTGGAGACCACGATGGTCTCCGGCGTGTCGTCCACGATGAGATCGCAGCCCGTGGCCTTTTCCAGCGCCCGGATGTTACGCCCTTCCCGGCCGATGATGCGCCCCTTGAGGTCGTCGCTGGTGAGCTGCACGGACGTGACGGCGGTTTCGCACACCACGTCCGAGGCGATGCGCTGGATGGCGGCCCCGATGGTCCAGCGGGCCTTCTTGAGGGCCTCCTCCTGGGCCTCCTCCTCGATGCGTCGCACGGTCTTGGCGGCGTCCATCTTGGCCGTGTACTCCAGCTGGTCGATGAGCTCCTTCTTGGCGTCCTCCCGGGTCAGGCCGGCCAGTTCCTCCAGCTTTTTCTGCTGGGCCTCCATCAGGGCCTTGGCGGCGGCCTGCTGCTCCTGCAGCTTTTCCAGCTCCGCCTTGCGCTTTTCGGACTGGCCCTCCAGGTCCTTCTGCTTCTGGTCCACCTGCTGCAGCTTCTTGTCGAGGCTGTCCTCCTTGGACTGGAGGCGCTGCTCCTGCTTATCGAGGGAGACCTGGCGCTCCGAGGCCTGCTTCTCCGCCTCCTGCCGGGCCGCCAGGGCCAGCTCCTTGGCCTTGAGTTCCGCTTCCTTGGCCAGGGCCTCCCCTTCCCGCTGGGCTCGCTCGCGGGCGGACTGGACCTCCCGCTCCGCCTCGGACTGGGCGCTCTGGCGGATGCGCTGGGCCTCCTCCTGGGCCTTGGCCCGGGCGTCGGTGGTGGCCTGGACCTCGGCCTTGGCCTTGGTGAGGGCCAGGGCCAGGTAGGCCGCGGCGCCGAGCCCCCCCAGGGAGAGGAACAGCAAGAAGATCGTCGATGGGCTCATGGGATGTCTCCAAGTGGGTTGGAGCCACCCGCGCAGGGCCAAGAAATTGGCTGAAGAAGGATCCCCGCTCGGTCGTGGAGGCTTGCCGAGTTCCCTTAGCTAACAGGGGGGCAACCAGTTACCGGACGCCAATCGCTTGAGCGTCCGGAGCCCGCTTTGAGGCGCGCCGCGACGCGGAACGCACAAGGGCGGGGGCAGGTTTCCCATCTCGACTTACGGAACAAGCGCTTGGCCATAATCACGGGCCTCGCAGGGAAAGGGTCCACCAGTTGTAGGATCGGATCCCCCTAGAGGGTCTCCGTGGCGGTCACATCATCCGGAACGTCCTCCAGGAGCCTGGAAAGGGACTGTTCCAAATCTTGGGTCTGTCGGGTGGCTTCCTGTTCCTCGCGCGCCAGGCGGTGGGCGAGGTTCAGGGCCCCCATGGCCAGCCAGGTGGAGGTGTCCACGGCGGACGGAGGGCATCCCCATTTTAGGCGATAGGCCTCCTCCATGTCGCGGAAGGTTTGCTCCAGGATCTGCACCGCCCGGTCCAGGTCCTCGGGAAATCCCTCGTTGTGCAGGCGGAGGGTGCGGCCGAGCAGGGAGATCTCCACCGGCAGGCGAAGGGTATCCCCGCTCATCCGAGGTCCTCCACCATCTTCAGGATGGCCTGCACGTCCTGCCTCAGCCCCTCCCGCTCCTGGCGAAGGGCCTGGGCCTCCTGCTGGGCGTCGGCCAATTCGGTCTTCAGCCGGTCCAGCTCCTGGCCCTGGGAGGAGCGGAGCCGTTCCACCTCCTCCTTCAAGGCATTGCGCTGGGCCACGAGGGCCTGAAGCTTGGTCTCGAGCTGCTTGAGGACGTCCATGGCCCCAGCTTACTACCCTCGCAGCTCCGCTCCGAGGGCTTGGGCGGCCTCCAGGACCCCAGCCATCCATCCGTCCACTTCTTCCCGCGTGAGGGTCCGTTCCGGGTGGCGGAAGGAAAGGCGGAACAACCAGGCCTGTTTGCCCGGGGGAAGGCTCTTGTGGCGGAAGATCTCCACCACTCGGAGGGATTGCAGAACACCCCCCAGGGCGCCCGGAACCGCCCGGACCATGGCCTCCCGGAGGCCCGCGTAGTCCTGGCCCAAGTCCACCAGCAAGGAAAGATCCCGTTCCGCCGAGGGGATGCGGCTGAAGGCGCGCATGGCCTTCCCGAATTCGGGAATGATGCGTTCCTCGGGCACCGGCAGCTCGTCCAGACCCAGCTCGAGACCCAGGAGGCCCTCCCCCAGATCCCGCACGACGGTCCCCGGGGCCCCCACGCTCCGGGCCAGGCCAACGAGGTCGGCGGCATGGACGGGACGGGGCTGGGCCTGGTCCAAGCCCAAGGGGGCCCGATCTTCCAGGCTGCCTCCCCATACCACGCCCAGGGTCGGCCGGGCCTGGGGTCCCTCCGGGGAGGCCAGGTAGATCGGCGCGATCTCGAAGAGGCGCACCTCCTTTTCCCCCTGGCGCAAGTTGTGGAGGGCCGCGGCGCGCAGGCTGGGCAGGAGGGAGCCGCGCAGGACGGAGTATTCCTGGCCCAGGGGATTGCCCAAAAGGCGCCCCTCCTGGGGCGTGGTGGCGAATTCCGCGTCCGCTTCGGGGCTCACGAAACCGTAGGTGACCGTCTGATGGAAGCCCACGTGGGCCATCCGCCTGGCCAGGGATTGGGCCCGCAGCACCTGCGGGTCCATGGGCTGAGGATCCGCGTCCAGGGGCGGAAGCGAGGAACCCAGGTGCTCGTAGCCCCGCAGGCGCAGGACCTCCTCCGCCAGATCCTCGGGGATGGCCAGGTCGTGGCGCCAGGAGGGTGCGATCACGCTCAGTCCCGAAGGTTCTTCCTCTACGTCGCAGCCCAGGGCCCGCAGCCCGCGGGCGGCTTCGGCCAGGGGCAGCGGGAGGCCGGCAATACGATTCAAGAGGGCTTCCGGGAGGCGGATGGCGGCTTTGGAATCCGGCTCGGCCCCCACCGTCCACAAGGACTCCACCGTGGCGCCGGCCCAGGCCTGCAAGCGACCCACCAGGAGGTCCCGGGCGATCCGCGGCATGCGGGGATCGGCCCCCCGGCCGAAGCGACGGGAGGCGTCGGAGTAGAGGACGTGGCGACGGGACTTGAGCCGCACGGTCGTGGCACCCGGCTTCGCATCCTTGCCGGCCCGGAAAAAATCTCGTTCGACGGTCTGCAGGCACTGGGCCAGACGAGTTCCAACAGCACATTTTCGTTTCTTCTCGCCGATGCATCTCATGGCCCGGCGCGAACCCTTTCGCCGAACGACCTCGATAAATACGAACCTGTCACTTGGGCGGCGGAATTTGCCGCCGATGAATTGACGCCAATTCTTCCTTTGATTCCGAAAGATCGACCGGAA
>CAYSXG010000412.1:3367-3646 GCA_964434895.1 uncultured Solibacteraceae bacterium
CCGCACGGTCCTGGGATCGAAGTAGGCGGATTCCAGAAGCACCCGGGTGGTGGATTCCGTGACCTTGGTGGGCTCGCCGCCCATCACGCCGGCCAGGGCGATGGGGCCCGTTTCGTCGGCGATGACGAGGTCCTCGGTTGTCAGCGTGCGCTCCATGCCATCCAGGGTCACCAACCTTTCCCCGGCCCGCGCCGGGCGCACGGTCACGGTCCCGCGCACCTTGTCCGCGTCGAAGGCGTGGGTGGGGTGGCCGTAGCGGTGCAGCAGCTCGTTGGAGGC
>CAYSXG010000413.1:0-3640 GCA_964434895.1 uncultured Solibacteraceae bacterium
CCAGGCCCTGGAAGATTGGCTGCGGGCGCTGGAGAAGGCGGACCGCCTGGCGGAGGCCGATCAGGCCCTGGCCGCCACCCAGGCCCTCGGCGCCGAAAGGCGCGTCCTGCTTCGTTCGGACCTCCTGGCGGACCACGGGGACCATCGCCGGGCCTTCGAAGTGCTGGACGCGGCGGTGGCGGGCCTCCCGGCCACGGGGCCCTCCTGGAGCCTGGACCTGCGCCGCGCCTACACCGCCCGCGTCGACAAGGCCTCCGCCGGGGCCCCGACGACCTGGCGCTCCACCCTGGACTCCCGCTACGACGCCGGGGCCCTGGGGCGCCTGGCCACCTATTTCGAGGGCCAGGGCCGGGGGGACGCCGTGGCGGACCTGCTGCGCCAGGTGGAACGGCGCTACGAGAAGGGCTTCACCCGCCAGGACCACCTGCTCCTGGCGCGTCTCCACGGGGAGGTGGACGCGGCGCCGGAGGCCTTCCGGGCCACCCTGGCGGCGGCCCAGCTCGGGAGCCCCGAGGAGCAGAAGGGGGACCTGGTCCTCCTGGCCCGCCTGGCCCTGAGGGCAGGCGGGCGCCCCCTATCCTGGGGCAGCTACAACGACGAGGCCTACCGCTGGGTGGCCCGGGTGGACCGTACGCCGGGTTTCTGGACCGGCGGGGCGGCCTTCCTGCTCACGGGGATGGAGTGGAAGGGGGCCTTGGAGCGCCTGGAAAGCGAGTCCCTGCCCGATCGTACCTTCGCCACCGCCCGGGCCCTGGCCCAGGAGCTGGTTCGCCGGGCCCCCCAGCATCCGGAGCTCCCGGCCCTGCGGGTGGCCCTCATGGAGCGCCACGTGGAACGAGGGGAGGGGGCCGAGGCCCTGACCCTCCTGCCCCTGGTGGAGTCCGGTCCCGCCGCCATGGCGGACGAGGGCCGCCGGGTGGCCCTCCTGGCCGCCCGCCAGACGCCGGTACCCGTTCCGGAGGAGCTGCGCCTCATGAAGGCCCGCCTGCGCCACGCCGCCGTCGACGGCAGTCGCCCCTCCCTGGAGCGGGCCTCGGGGGAGGAGACCTACCGGGAGGAGGGGGCCGAGCGGGAGGGCGATCGGAGCCGCCCCTGGACCCGTCCGCCCCAGGGCCCTCAGACGCCGCGCTACCGGGACATCCTGGAGGACTGCGTGGGCCGCTTGGAGGCCCTGGACCGCTCCCACCTGGCCTCCCTGAACCTCATCCTTTCGGAGTTGGATCGGCTGCCGGAGGCCGAAAACCTCTGGATGCTCCTGGCCTCCCGCCTGGAGGGCTGGAATCTGGACGATGACCTGGGGCCCCGCTACGAGGGGGCCCTCAAGCGCTTCCAGGGGCCGGGGGTCTGGGCCCGGGCCGCCCGCTGGTACGCCCGTCGGAACCGGAACGCGGAGCTGCGGCGGCTGGCGGAAGAGGTGGCCGGGCGCTTCCGGGGCGCGGCCATCTTCGAGCGGGTCGGGGACGCCGGAGAGGTGCGCGTGGAGATCCCGGACCAGCCCCTCGTGGGGGGGCGGGTGCGCATGGTGCTTTGGGCCGATTGGGTCCGCTTCAAGGCCCTGGAGCGCTTCCCCCACAGTCCCACCGTCTTCCGGGAGGCCCGGAGGCTGGTGACCGCCTCCCGGTGGAAGCGGGACTACGATCCCCAGGAGGAGGCCAAGCGCTCCCACGCCCCCGTCGTCCTATCCGACGCCCTCCTGGAGGAGCGGAGCTGGGCCCTTCTCTTCGCGGACGCGGGCCAGCGGGAGGAGTATTTCCGGGAGGCCATGGGCAAGGGGAACCTCGAGGCCCGGCTGGGGGAGCTGGAGCGGCGCCAGGACCGCGGTCCCGTGGAGGACCTGCTCCTTTTCGAGGGCTGGAGCCGCCTCTCCCGCTTCGAAAGGGCCGTGGGGGCCGCGGACCGATTGACGGCCGCCTATCCCGGGGACGGGGCCCTCGCCGGGCGGGTCCTCTCCCTCCACCGCTCCCTGAACGGCCTCGAGACCGCCCATGCCGCGCCTGCCCGGGCCCTGGTGGAGCGCAGCGCGCCGGCCCTGGAGGATACCGCCCCCCTCTGGACGGAGCTGGGGGAGCTGGAGGAGGACCGCGGCCGGCCCCAGGCGGCCATGGCCCTGTGGCGCAACATTCTGGAGCGGGAGCCGGGCAATCCCCAGCGCATCTCGGAACTGGCCACCCTGCTCTGGGACTACAACCACGACGCCGAGGCCCTGGCCGTGGTGGAGGAGGGTCGCAAGCGCCTGGGCCGGCCCCGCTTCTTTGCCTTCGAGACGGGCGTGCTGCGGGAGAACGTGAGGGATATCGAGGGGGCCGTGCGGGAGTACCTGGACGCCGTCCGCCCGGAGGAGCCCGGGGGGTACGGGTCCTGGTTCGAACGGGACCAGCGATCCCTGCGCCGGCTGGCCCAGCTCCTGGCGCGGGAGCGGGTCTTCCGCCTCGTGGAGCGGAGGATCCGCGGCTTGGTTCCGGGGGCCCGGGAGGACGAGCGCACCCTGGCGGCCTTCTATCCCCTCGCCACCATCGAGCCCCCCACGCCGGGCCTGGCCTGGGACGCGGACGCCTGGATCGACGCCATGGACCTGCCCAACGATCCCAAGGGGCGGGAGCGGCGCGAGGAGCTCAAGGCCAAGGACCGCCCCAAGGAATACGACGCCATCGCGCGCATCGGGGACGTGCTGCTGGAGAAGACCCGGGACATGGTCGTCCAGGCCACCGCGCCGGAATTCCTGGATGCTGCGGAGAACTGGAGCGGCGGCCTTTTGAGGGACCGCTGGGGGGCCGAGCGGGTGGTGGACTTCCAGAATGCCGTCCTGGCCCGCCGCGCCAAGCTGGCCCCCGGCGAGGAGGAGCGCATCCAGCTGGAGATGGCTCGCGCCCGCTTCCTGGCGGAACATCGGCGGCCCGGGGAGGCGGACGCCGTCTGGGCGGCTTTGGAGCCCCGCATCGGCGGCCTCTCCGAAGGGGCTCCCAAGCTCCGGGCCGAGGCCGAGCGGGCGGGCTACCTGGAGCGGACCAAGGGCGTGAAGGCGGCCGCCGCCGAATGGCAGCGCCTCGGCACCCGCTACCCCTGGAGCCTGGGCCTGCTGGAGGACCGCCTGGCCTTCCTCGACCGTGCGCGGATGGGGGCCGAGGGCCGGGCCCTGCTCGAGGAGGTGGCCCTCCGCGCCGCCTCCGGCCATCGGGAGGCCCTGCTGGAGCGCCTCACCCGGGACTGCCTCGCGGCCGGGGACCTGCCTCGGGCCCGTCGGGCCGTGGCGAAGCTGCTGGGTGAGGGGGGGCTGGAAGAGACGCGCCGCCTGGGCGCCGTCCACCTCCTCGCCCGGCTCTCCTTCAAGGAGAATGCCGCCTGGGACCCCCTCCCCCTGGCCCGGGAGGAAGGGGCCAAGCTGCGCACGGAGCTCCACGCGGATCTCTACCACGAGCTGGCCCGGGCCGCGGATCTGGAATCCGCCTCCGCCCTGGGTCTGTGGATCGAGGCCCTCAACCGCCGCACGGAACGGGAATGGCTGGATGTCGCCGGCCGCTCCGCCACCCGGAGCGGCCAGGGAAGGGAGCTGCTGGCCTTCTTCGAAAAGCAGCAGGAGCGCAGTCCCCGGGACGTCCGGTGGGCGGTGGCGGTGCGGGATATCCGCAAGGCCCTCTTCCAG
>CAYSXG010000414.1:0-1740 GCA_964434895.1 uncultured Solibacteraceae bacterium
CCCCCCCACCGGGCTGGTGGCCGAGGTGGTGGACGGGTTGGGCCAGATCGGCGCCGGCCCCGGGAAGTTCACCCGCTTCCTTTCCAGCGCCTTCGGGACCCCGGCCCTGCTGGCCCTGGGGGCGGCCCTCATGACCCTGGGGGTCCACGCCTGGCTGGGCCTCGTCCTGGGCTGGCGCTTTCCGGCCATCACCGGCGCCTACGTGCTGGCCATGTACCTGCTCAATCCCTACATGGATCCCCTGGGCCTCGGGGCCAAGGGGCCGGGCCGGGCGCGCTTCCTGGAACGGAACCGGGCGGTGCTGGTGGGGACGGCCCTGGGGGCCCTGGGCCTCCCGGGGCCCGGGGCGCGTCCCTGGGGGGGCGGGGCTTGGGCCGGGGGGCCCGGCGCCAGCCTCCTGGGGCCCCCCTACAACGGGGGCCTCTCGGCCGGGGGCCGCCGCTTCAGCCTCAGGGCCATCCCGGGTTCCAAGGACGTCCTGGTGGCCGGCGCCCTGGGGGTGGTGGCCGTGGCCATGCCCATCTGGCAGGGGGGCCTGGCCTGGGACCTCCGGGCCGTGGCGGCCCTCACGCTGGTGACGGTGCTCGGCTTCGCCCGCACGGTGATCTACGACATCCGCGACATGCAGAACGACCAGGTGCTGGGCCGCGAGACCCTGCCCATCCTGCTCGGCAAGCGCCGGGCCAAGCTCGTGCTGGTGGCGGTGCTGGGCCTCGTCCTCGCGGTGCTGCTGGCCCTCACCCTGGCGGCCCACCACCTGCGGGCCTTCACGGCCGCGGGGCTCATGGCCCTGGCCCTGGCCCATCCCCTCGTCTACCTCTGGTACTACCACGAGCGCTTCAGCACCGGAAAGCCGCGCTTCGAGCTGAAGCCCGAGCTCAGCTTCTACCTCCTCGGCCTCCTGGCCCTGGCCTGAGCCCGTGGGGGCCCTTTCGGAGATCCAGGACCGGCGGGCCCTCCAGACGGCCCTGCTGGGGGGGGGGTTGGTCCTTTGGGCGGGCCTGGAGGCCGTCCTCCGGGGCCGAGGGGAGGGGGCCGGTGCCCTGGCCCTCCTGGTCGGGGTGTCGATCCTGGGTGGGGCGGTCCTCCTTCCTTCGGGGGCGGGGCTCCGCGGCCTGCTGGCCTCCCGGCGCTTCGCGGTGGTCCAGGGCGTGGGCCTGGGCCTCTTGCTGGCCCTCGGGGCCGCCCTGCCCTCGGGACCCGAGCGCCCGCAGGTCCTCGATGGCCCGGCGGGGCGGGGCCTGCTCGAAGCCCTCCACGCCGGGGACCTCGTGCACGGCCTGGCCTTCCTGGCCCTGCTTTCCCTGATGGCCCTCGGCGCGGCCCTCGCCCTCCGGGATCGGCCGGCGCGGGGCCTGCGGCTCCTTCCCGCCGCGGCAGCCCTGATGCTGGCGGGCCTGCTGGTCGGCCGGCTGGAGGGCCCGAGGCCCCTGGCCCTGGGAGCCTTCCTGGACGCGGACGGGAAGGGGGGCTTCGAGGGTCGGCCCCAGGCCCTGGAGGCCCGGCGGGAAGGCAGCCTTTCCGAACGCTACCGTGAGCTGGAATCCCAGAAACGCGAAGAGGTCCAGGGCGCCATCCTCCACCGCTGGGTCACGCGCCAACGCGAACGGCTTTTAGCCGCCACCGGCAGCCGCCTCAACTCCGCCGGGGCCGATGTCCGTCGGCGCCTGACCACGCGCGGACGCAACGCGATGCGCCTGCGCCAGGTCATGGCCCTGGGGCGCGGCATGGAAGGCGGCG